>JANWIS010000065.1 GCA_025449775.1 Ignavibacteriaceae bacterium | reverse complement strand
TGCTTCAGTTTTTGATTGCTGAATTCCTAATCCCTGTTCGTAACACAATGCAACCGAAACCATGGCGAAGAGTGAACCTTCATCGGAAGCTTTTTTTAGTTTTTTAAAATCTTCGGATGGATTTATTGTTCCATAAGAATCAAGCAGTCGTGCTGCTGTCAGCCTGATGTCGGCTTCTCTGCTTCCAAGCCGAGATGCAGAGTTCCAAAGTTCAATTGCAGTTTCAGGATTTGAATCACCAAATCTGCTTATGTATAAATTCAATCCGGATTCAACCATAGCAGGTAAGTAATAAGAGTCTGATGATTCTTCTAAAAGATTTAATGCATCTGTTATCGCAATGCGGTTATCAAATCCGGTGGCAGTTAATCCATACCACAAATATTTAGCTATGTTATTTCCGATTTCAGTTTCTCTTTGAACAAGCTGAAGAAAACTTTGTTTTCGTGAAAGCTGCCAGAGAAGTTGCGCTCCTGTCGGCGAATCATTTTTTAGCGCTCTGTAATAATACACAGCAGCATCTATTAAATTTTGATTGAAGTAAATTCCTTTTTCATACATTCTTCCAAGTATTGTTTGTGCTTCCGGGCTTCCGATATCGGCAAGAGTTTTGAGCAATTCAATGTTTTGCGGATTTACAAGCTCACTTAAGGAAGCGGGTTTTTCTTCCAAAAGAATTTTTGAAAGGCTATCGACACCGATTATTTCAATATCCCCGATTAACAGACTGTCGGTTATTGTAATTGCAGAATCGGTAATTGATTCGAAGTCTATAAATACTAATCCAAGTGAAGATGTAAGATTTTCAGATGGATCCGGAATGGGATTTATTTCTTCAGGATTTCCTGAACTTGTAAGAAGAGAATCGACAATAGTTTTTGATGCTCTCGGTTCAACTTTTGCAATAATTTCTTTTGCAGGTTCATAATTATTATCAGATGCTTTTTTGATCCAGTAGTAAGCCATGTTCCAGTTACGTTTTACTGTAAGATTATCCGTATATAAAATGCCTACAACATATTGTGCCTGAACCATTCCGTCATTAGCAGCACTCTTAAAATATTTAAAAGCTGAATACGGATCCCAGGCAACACCTATCCCGTTGATTAAAAAAATTGCATAATTATATTTTGCTGAAGTAAGATTCTGGTCAGCTGCTTTTTTAATCCAGTAAACTGCCGCTGAAGTATCAGCAGGAGTTCCTTCACCTAAAAGACAACGTAATCCTAATTCATGTTGAGCGAGTGCATCACCGGTATTTGCTTCCTGTGTTAGTTTGAATTTTTGCCAGATCTGGTATGCAAGATCTGGTCTATAGAAATAAGGTGATTTCTGCTGAGGGTTTTTATTTTTAAATGCTAGGCTTCCTGTAGAGTCCTGTGCAATTAAACCGAAACTGGAAATTAATATCAAAGACAGAACGAGAAGAAATTTATTCAAGTACTAACCTCTAAAGAGTATAATATTTCTTAATGAAATATAGCTGAATATAAGAAGGTTGTGCAAGCAATTAATAATGGAGAATTTAAAGATTGGTGTTCAGGATTTAGATTTCATTTTTTGAAAATAAAATTTCATCGGTTTAAAGTAATGTTCTTTCCATCCTTTTTCATATTTTTTTTCATCACCGCCTGGCAGTTGTGTATGTACAATAGTTAATTTGGTTCCGCTATTATGTTTTTCAAAAAGAATTTCCACTTTAGAATCAGGAACACCTTCAGGAAATTCATTTGTACGCCAGCTCTGAACAATTCTGCCGTAAGGCTGCAAAATAAGGTTGATACCTTTGATATAACCATTCCAAGCAGTAAAATGTGATCCTAGTTTAGGTTCGATATGTGCTTTACTTCCTGTGAAGGATGAATGAATCTGGCTATTTAGCCATGAATCATAAAGCTTTTTAGCACTTACTTGAAAAATCGCAGTTAATTTAATACCAGGCTCCAAAGAACCTTTCCTTTTTTTTTATAAGAATAAGGAAAAACTTGGCTAATGGCAAATGATATTTTCAAGGCAAGTTTAAATCAAAAATTTCTCTGTTGAAAAATATTTTTCTGCTTATTAGATGGATTGTCAATTGCTTATCACTTCCTCTTAGTCTATATTTAAGAGCAAAAAAAAATTAAATGGCCCGCGGAAAAAAAGTAAAATTCATATTTATAACTGGAGGTGTGGTCTCTTCTTTAGGGAAAGGAATAACTGCCTCCTCACTCGGTCTTCTCCTCAAACAACGCGGTTTCAATGTTACCATCCAAAAATTTGACCCATATATAAATGTAGATCCCGGCACAATGAGTCCATTCCAGCATGGCGAAGTTTATGTTACAGATGATGGTGCAGAAACTGATCTCGATCTCGGTCACTATGAAAGATTTCTCGATGTAAATATGACCCGTGCTAATAATACAACTACAGGTCAGGTTTACAATGAAGTAATAACCAAAGAACGAAGGGGAGATTATCTTGGTGCAACAGTCCAGGTAATCCCGCACATCACCGATGAGATTAAAAGAAAGCTTGTTCGTCTTGGTGAAATTGGTGAGTATGATGTTATAATAACTGAGATTGGCGGAACGGTAGGAGATATTGAAAGTCTTCCTTTCATTGAGGCGATGAGACAGCATATGCTTGAGTTTGGCAGAGCAAATTCAATGGTGATACATGTTACTCTTGTTCCCTACATTTCATCAGCGGGAGAAGTTAAAACAAAACCAACTCAACATAGTGTAAAGAATCTACTGGAGCTTGGGATTCAGCCGGATATTTTAATTTGCAGGTCAGAAAAACGTTTACTGAAAGAAATCCGGGAAAAAATTGCATTATTTTGCAACGTTGATGCAAAGGCAGTTATCTCAGCTTATGATGTTTCCTCAATTTATGAAGTGCCGTTAGTGCTGCATAAAGAGAAGCTGGATAGTCTTGTTACAAGCAGACTTCATTTACCTGAAAGAAAAATAAAGCTGGATGATTGGGCTAATTTTGTTGACGGAATTAAAAATCCAAACAGGGAAGTTGAAATTGCAGTTTGCGGTAAATACATAACTCATCTCGATGCTTACAAAAGTATAATGGAAGCATTTATACATGCTGGTGCAGAAAACCAGGTTAAAGTTAAAATGAAACCTGTAAATGCAGAAGATATGGAGAATGGAAATTTCGAGGAATTATTAATTGGCTCTGATGGAATTCTTGTTCCGGGTGGATTTGGTGAAAGAGGTATCGAAGGAAAAATTCGGGCTGTAAAATTTGCAAGGGAAAATAACATCCCATTTTTTGGAATATGTCTCGGATTACAATGTGCTGTGGTTGAGTTTGCACGTAACGTTTGCGGATTAAAAAATGCCAACAGTTCTGAATTTAAGAAAACAAAATTCAGCGTAATAGATTTAATGCCGGATCAAAAAAATGTTAAAGAAATGGGAGCGTCGATGCGGTTAGGCGCCTATCCTTGTATTCTTCAGGAAAAAACAAAAGCGTACGAAGCATACAAATCAGGTAATATTTCTGAACGTCATCGTCATCGCTATGAAGTGAATAATAAGTTTCGGAAAAAATTTATTGAAAAAGGTTTGGTACTAAGCGGGCTCTCGCCCGATAAAGAACTTGTGGAGATGATTGAACTGGAAGATCATCCATGGTTTGTTGCCTGTCAGTTTCATCCGGAACTAAAATCAAGAGCTACTAATGCTCACCCGTTGTTCAGAGAATTTGTAAAAGCTGCATTACAATATTCAATAAAGAAAAATGGAAATTGATTCCTGAATTGAAATCAAATTATACATTCTGTTTCCCCGAGAATCTTATTGATAACCTCAACTAAATCATCTGTAAAAAGAATTTTATTATCAGCCTTATCTGTAGTAATTCTATTAAATGTTACAGTGTATTCTCAATCAAATCTCAAAAATAAAATCAGCCAGGGATTTAGTGCACTTTACAATTTTAATTTCCAATCAGCAGATAAAACATTTAACGAGATAATAAAAAATTACCCCAATAACCCTGCCGGTTATCATTATAAGTCCATTCATTATCTGTGGTATTATCTTGATAACACAAACCCGTATTATCTTGAAAATTTTTTAGCATTGAGCGACACAGCTATCGAAAAAGCCGAAATTTTACTTGAAAAAGATTCAACGGATCTCTTTAATTTTTATATACTCGGTTCAGTTTATGCTAATAAAACTTTTGCATTTACCAGAGAAGAAAATTACGTTGATGCGATTTTTGCAGCACAAAAATTCTATGGATATTTCAACCAAATTTTATCAAGAGACAGCCTTTATTACGATGCATATATGGGAATCGGTTTATATAATTTTGCTATTTCGCGGGCACCTCAAACCTGGTCGTGGGCTTTAAGCTTATCAGGAGTTACAGGAGATAAACACGTGGGTTTAGATTACCTTGAAACCTCTGTAAAGAAAGGTAAGTACTCAAGCATCGACTCCCGTTTTTATCTTTCTCAAATTTATTCTGAATTTTTACTCAAGTATCATCAGGCTGAAGGAATATTATTGGACCTTGTTACCTGGTATCCGAAAAATTTATTATTTCGTTTCTCTTTAGCAAACCTTTACTTGAAAAAATATGATCTCAAAAATGCTACTAAGTATTACAAGTCAGTAATCGATTCAAGAGATACTGTATTTACACAATTAAAGAATTATGCGGGGTTATTTTTGGGTGACATCCTTTATTCTCAGGGAAAATATGATGAATCGAGATCTTATCTTATAAATTTTCTTGAATTTTCAAATGAAGATCGGTTCAAAGGAATAACTGCCCTTAAACTGGGATTAAGTCATCTGCTGGAAGGAGATTCACTTTCTGCGCTCCTATATTTTGAAAAAACTTCTGAAGGTAACGATGATCTGGATGACGATGTTTTTGCAGAAAAAAAAGGTGAGCAATATCTTAAGATACTGCCAGGAACTTATGAATTAAGATTAATATTAATAAAAAATTTAATCGATTCCGGAAAATTTGGACAGGCACTTGACTCACTAGAAAATTTTGTTAACCTCCAGATTTCTGATTCATTAAGAGCCGAAGCACTTTTGTATATGAGTGAAGTGAATTACAATTTAGGTAAGCACAAAAAATCTCTTGAGTATGCAGTAGCTGTTATTCATTTCGATAATTGTGAGCTTTGGGTAAAACCTTTCGCTTGTTATTATGCAGCAAGAGTCAGTAAAGACCTGCACAGCTCAGTTGACGCTGAATTGTTCATCGAGTATGCAGGTAATTACAAAAATTATTTTTATGAAAATAAATTGAAAGACAAGCTGAACTTTCTTTCATTCATCCTCAAAGAGAAAAATTAAAATTTGACAGCAGACTATTTGATAAATTTATGGTCTTTAGGTAGTTTTACAAAAATAATTTAGCAGTAATGTGTTAGCACTTGCGGTCTTTGTTTCTGGTCGGGGTTCAAATCTGCGAGCTATACTTGAATCATCAAAACTTAAAGAGCTGGTTCAGGTTAAAGTGGTGGTTGGTGATAAATTGTTTTGTCCTGCATTTGATGTAGCAAAAAATTTTTCAATCCCGGTATACAGTGTTGGTAATAAGGAAGGATTTATATCGTTTGATGATTTAAGAACCATCTTTGAAAAGCTGGATATAAACTTAATTGTCCTTGCAGGATTCCTGAAGATGATTCCCGCTGATTTTATTAAATCCTTTTCAAACCGGATAATAAACATTCATCCTGCTCTTTTACCCTCTTTCGGAGGTTCGGGAATGTATGGAATGAACGTTCACCGGGCTGTGTTTGAGTCATCAGCACAAGTTTCCGGGGCATCGGTTCATTTTGTGGATGAAAGTTACGATACCGGTAAAATTATTGCCCAAAAATGTGTAGATATTTCTGATGTAAAATCACCGGAAGAAATAGCCGAAAGGGTTTTACCTGTTGAACATCAATTGTTAGCTAATGTCATTGAAAATATAGCACTTGGCAGAGTGTTTGTAGATAATTTTCGAGTACGAGTCGAGAAATAATTTTGTTTTCACCCAAACCCCGTTTATTGCTTTGAAAAAACTAGCTTTAATAAGTGTTTATGACAAAACCGGAATAGAGGATTTTGCTAGGGCTTTAATTAAGAATGGTTTTGATTTAATTGCTACCGGTAAAACTTTTAAGCTACTTTCTGATAAAGGAATTTCTGCAACTGAAATAAAAGATTATACAGGATTCCCGGAAATATTTCAGGGTAGAGTAAAAACTCTTCATCCAAAAATCAGCGGTGGAATTCTTATGAGAAGGGAAAATCAGACAGATTTAAAAGAAGCTGATGAAAATAAAATTACTCCAATCGAAATAGTCTGTGTTAATCTTTATCCATTCAAAGAAGTTTCAAAAAATCCGAAATCGGATCTTGACACATTGATTGATAATATTGATATCGGTGGTCCATCGATGATAAGAGCTGCTGCAAAAAATCACAAATATGTTTCCGTACTAACAACGCCCAATCAATATGAAAAATTCATACAAGAGTTGGATTCAGGCAGCATCAATTATGAAACAAGAAAACAACTTGCAGTTGAAGCATTTGCTCATACAGCAGATTATGATGCACACATTGTAAATTCACTTTCGGAAAAAATGAATCTAACTCCGGATTATTTTATTAAAAGCTTCAAACTATCTTCTACACTTCGTTATGGAGAAAATCCGCATCAGAGTGCAGGTGTTTATGGTGATTTTTATAATCACTTCGAATTTATTCATGGCAAAGAGCTTTCATACAATAATATTTTGGATCTACTTTCTGCAGTTGAATTGGTTGAATCACTTGGCGAGAACAGTTGTGCAATAATCAAGCATAACAACCCGGCCGGTGCAGCAATTGGTAAAAATACGCTGGAGGCTTATAATAAGTCTCTGAAATGTGATCCATTTTCATCTTTTGGTGGAATAGTTGCTTTCTCATCTATGGTTGATGAGAAGCTTGCAGAAAAATTAAACGAAATTTTTCTTGAGGTTGTTTGTGCCCCGGAATTTTCTGAAGCAGCGTTACCGATTCTTCATAAGAAAAAAGACAGAAGACTTGTTAGACAAATGAAGTCCGTTAGAAATGAAAGTAAAACTTTTAAATCTATTCCGGGTGGTACTATTGTTCAGGATAATGATTTGTTAGATTTGGATGAAGGTAAATTAAAATTTGTTACGGAAAAAAAACCTTCAGAAAAAGAATTGGAAGAACTTGAATTTGCATGGAAAGTTGCCAAGCATACAAAATCAAATGCGATAGTATTCGCAAAGGATAAAGCTACATTAGGTGTCGGTGCTGGTCAAATGTCGAGGATTGACTCGGTGAAAATTGCAAAGATGAAAGCTTTGGAGCATGGTCTCGATCTGAATGGATCCGTAGCTGCGTCGGATGCATTTTTTCCTTTTGCAGATGGCTTAATTGAAATTGTAAATTGCGGTGCTGTTTCTGTAATACAACCTGGCGGTTCTATAAAAGACCAGGAAGTTATTGATGCGGCAAATCAGAGAAATATCTCGATGGTTTTTACAGGTATCAGGCACTTTAAACATTAAGAGGACATATGGGTATTTTTGATCTTTTTTCTACCGACATCGCAATCGATCTCGGTACCGCTAATACACTTATCTATGTAAAAGGTAAAGGCATAGTCCTTAACGAACCTTCTATTGTAGCATTCGATAAAAGTACAAAACGAATTATTGCATTGGGCAACAAAGCAAAAGAAATGCAGGGCAGAGAACATAAAGAAATCAAAGTGACCCGTCCTATGAGAGATGGTGTGATCGCAGATTTTGAAATTGCTGAAGGAATGATAAGAGCATTTATTAAAAAAGTTAAAGCCGGAGCACTCAGCAGCAGAAGAGTTGTAGTAGCAGTTCCAAGCGGAGTTACTGAGGTGGAAAAGAGAGCAGTAAGAGATAGTGCAGAACATGCCGGTGCAAAAGAAGTTCACTTGATTGCAGAACCAATGGCCGCTGCAATCGGAATTGGAATTGATGTATCAGCTCCAGTTGGTAATATGATAATTGATATCGGGGGAGGTACAACTGAGATTGCTGTTATTGCTCTTTCCGGTATTGTAAATGAAGAATCGATAAGGATTGCCGGCGATGAAATGAATTATGCAATCATGCAATTCTTCAAAAGAAATCATAATATCCTTATTGGTGAAAGAACAGCCGAAGCAATTAAATGTGAAGTCGGTTCTGCAGTTCCATTAAAAGAAGAAATAACTATTCAGGTAAAAGGAAGAGATCTTGTTGGAGGAATTCCTAAAACTACAGAAGTAAGTTCAGTTGAAATACGTGAAGCTTTAAATGAAGCGATTACGCAGATTGTTGATACTGTTAGACAAACTCTCGAACGTACTCCTCCTGAACTATCTGCCGATATACTTGACAGAGGAGTAATGTTAACAGGAGGCGGTGCACTTTTAAAAGGTCTCGATGAACGAATCAGGATGGAAACAAATCTTCCTGTTCACGTTGCAGATGATCCTTTGACCGCTGTTGCAAGAGGTGCAGGTAAAGTAATTGAAGATCTCAATGAATATTCGAAGGTACTTATTCGTAACAGAAGATATTAATGCTGAAGCTCCTTTCATATGTTTGGGATAATTTTAAAGAATATTTGGTTCTTGTCATACTCGTTATTTTAAGTCTTACAGTTCTTACGCAGAATAATAATCCACAGGTTCAAAAAGTCAGAGCATTTGCATTCGGAAGTTTTGCTTCAGTCACATCTGTTTTCTATAATTTTCTAAACTTTACACATATTCAAAATGAAAATGAAATTTTACGAAGAGCAAATGCTGAATTAAATATTCAGGTTAGCAGACTCAGAGAACAAGGAATTCTGAATAACGAACTCAAAGGATTGTTGGGTATGAAGGATACCTCTTCATTACCACTTGTTCCTGTAAGAATAGTTTCAAAATCACTTTCACTAACCCAAAATACAATTACGATAGATGCCGGTTCAGCAAAAGGAATAAAACCAGGAATGCCTGTTCTCAGCTATACAGGTTTTGTTGGAATAATCCAATCTACGTCGGATGATTATTCAATTGCAAGAACTTTAAAGAACGTCGATTTAAAACTTACTGTTAAAAATGAAAGAAGCCGAATCAACGGAATTATGAAATGGGATGGAGAGAAACTGGTTATAATTGATGTACCTAAAACTTATGATTTTGAAATCGGTGATAGAATTGCAACATCTGAAATAAGTTCTATTATACCTATCCCGATACCAGTCGGGGTGATTGCAAAAATTGAGCAATCACAAACCGGAATATTAAACCTTATACATGTAACACCTTTTGCAGAGGTAATTAGCGTTGAAAATGTTTTTGTACTTCAGATAGTTGAAAGTGATCAGAAAAATAAATTGGAGCTGAATTTTTATAATAGGCAATGAAGCTAAAATATTTCATACCGCTTTTAATATTTTTCCCAGTCGTCCTGATTCAGCTTACAGTAGTCCCGTTCATATCTATTCAGGAAGTTGTTCCTGATCTTTTATTAATTGCCGTCATATATTTTTCAATTTCATTCGGACAGATTTTTGGAACACTTACCGGTGCATCATACGGATTGATCTACGATTTGATTTCCGGAAACCTGATTGGAAGTAGTATGCTCTCAAAAACAATTGCTGGATTTATTGCTGGTTATTTTTCAGGTGAAACAAGGCGAGATAAATATCTTTATACATATTCATTCTCGATCGTTGTTTTTTTTACGGGTTTGATTGATGCAATAATTTTTTCTTTTTTTTCCGTGATAGATTTCAACACAAACATTTTACTGGTTTTATTCAACCATGCATTACTGCCTTCAATTTATACTACGATGATGAGTATCTTGGTAATTATTGTACCATACAGAAAGAATTTTGAATGAAAACCGAAAAGTTCGGATCACTAAAACGAAAAACCATTATTTACTTTGTCATCTCAGTCAGTTCCATTGTGCTCATCGGAAGATTATTCCAGATGCAAATACTTTATCAGGAGAGTTATGAAATAAAATCATCCGATAATAGCATTAAAAGCCTGGAACTTGAACCATTGCGAGGAGTTTTCTATGATAGGAACTATAAAGTACTTGTCAGCAGTAATCCAGCATATACCTTACGAATAACACCTGCATACTACGACACAAGTTTAAATCATATAATTGAAACTGTCATTGGAACAGAACCGGGATATATAAAAAACCTTCTTTTGCAGAACAGGATTTATTCAAAATTTATTCCGATTAAAATCAGGAGGGGAATTGATTTTAAATCTATAGCCTGGTTTGAAGAAAACTCTGAACATCTTTTTGGAGTTGATTATATAATTGAAATGCAGAGGTACTATCCCGCAGATGTGATGGCTTCACATTCATTCGGATATACAAAGGAAATTTCTCCTCAACTGCTTTTGAAGCAGAAAGAAATTTATAAACCCGGTGACTATATCGGTTACAACGGTATAGAAAAAGCTTATGAGAAATTTCTTCGCGGAGTTAAAGGATTTCAGTATGTTCTCGTTGATTCAAAACGCAAGCAAATCGGTAGATACCTGAATGGTACTGAAGATGTTGTACCTGTAAAAGGTTACGATCTTGTTTTAGGAATCGAAGCGTCCACTCAAAAAGTTGCAGAAGAAGAATTTAAAGGTAAAAGAGGTGCTCTTGTTGCAATTGAACCTTCAACAGGTGAAATTATTGCAATGGTCAGTTTTCCTGATTATGATTTGAACCAGTTTTCATTTTTTACATCCAAAAATTTTCTTGACAGTATTTACAGCGATCAGGAAAAACCATTGTTCAACCGCGCAACAATGTCTGTTAATCCGCCGGGCTCAACTTTCAAAATGCTTGAAGCATTAACTGCACTCGATCTTGGATTAATTAATACTTCATACACAATTCATTGTACTGGTGGATTCACATACGGCCGTTACTTTAAATGTCATGGCACACACGGAACGGTAAATGTTATTACTGCAATTGAAAAATCCTGTAATGTATTTTTTTATAAACTCATTTATAAAATTGGTCTTGAACAATGGAAGGCATATGCAGAAAAATTTGGATTTGGTCATCCAACAGGAATTGATATTGCTGAAGAAGTTCAGGGTTTTATACCCGATGAAAAATATTATATTAAAAGATACGGAAACGAATGGCCTAAAAGTATAATGGCAAGCCTAGGAATTGGGCAGGGAGAAGTTAGTGTAACTACACTTCAGCTTGCACAATATATAAGTCTGCTTGCAAACGATGGAAAAACAAAAACACCGCATTTTGTTAGAGGATACATCGATGATAAAACCGAATCACTTGTTCCTTTTGAATACAAAGAAATTAATACTAATGTCAGTCAATCAGCCCTTGATGTAGTAAAAGAAGGAATGTTTCTTGTTGTAAACGGGCATGGAACTGCGACACATATAAAGCTACCAGATATAGAGATTGCCGGTAAAACAGGAACAGCACAAAATCCGCATGGAGAAGATCATGCCTGGTTTATAGGTTTTGCTCCTTATGATGATCCTAAAATAGCAGTAGCTATCCTTGTTGAAAATGTTGGTTTCGGTGGAACACATGCTGCACCTATTGCAAAGAAAATTATTCAAACATATCTCAATAGTTTTAAAGGACAGGGTAAAACACTTGATGAAGAAATTGTAATTTATGAAAAAACCAAAAAGGTAAATTGAGTTGAGAATTGATTACAACATAAACGATAAGTTTGATTTCGGACTCTTCTTACCGGTTATGACTCTATTTGCATTGGGTTTGGCAGCAATATATAGCTCAACTGTTAACAACATTCTTGCACATGAAAATTTTCAAAAACAAATGATTTGGGGATTAACTTCAATAATTATCTTTTTCATTACATACTCATTACCATCAAATGTTTTCAGGTCAACTGCGATACCAATTTATGCTATAGGAATTTTCCTGCTTGTAGCTGTTCTCGGAATCGGTAGACAAATTTCCGGATCAAAGAGCTGGATTATGCTTGGTTCATTCGGTTTCCAGCCTTCAGAGTTTGCGAAGTTAGCTACTATATTAGCCATAGCATGGTATCTCAGCAGAAGCAATTGTGATATTGATTCCTTTAAAGAAATTTTATTTACACTCGGTATCGGTCTGGCTCCAACGTTTCTAATTCTGCTTGAACCTGATGTCGGTACATCAATGGTTTACGTTAGTCTTATTTTAACTATGTTTTTTTGGAAAGGTATAAGTTCATTTTCACTTTTCGTTGTCTTATCTCCGGCTTTTGTTGCAATATGTGCGGTATTCGGTACCATTTATTTTATTGTAGCTCTTGCTGTGGTCTTAATATTCCTGATCATCTTTAAAAAAGATCTATTCTTCAACGCATCAATATTCGCATTCAATCTCGCATGCGGATTTTTTGCTGATTACGTTTTTAAAGCATTAAGCCCGCATCAACAGCGTCGTATACAGGCATTTCTCGATCCAATGTCCGATCCGCTTGGCTCAGGATATAATACGATCCAGGCTAAAGTTGCAATAGGATCAGGAGGTCTTTTCGGTAAAGGATTTCTTAGTGGCAACCAGACTCAGCTTCAATTTATACCAGAGCAATGGACTGATTTTGCATTTTGTGTTATCGGTGAGGAATTTGGTTTTATAGGAAGTCTTGCTGTACTCGGAATTTTTCTTTACTTTTTTCTGAGGATTTTAAAACTTGCACATAATACAAAAGATGAATTCCTTAGTCTTGTTTCCATCGGAATTCTGGCTGTCTATCTCACTCACTTCATAATAAATTTAGGAATGGTTGTTGGATTATTACCTGTAGTTGGGATTCCATTACCATTTATAAGTTATGGCGGAAGTTCATTACTTGTAAATATGATTATGCTTGGGATACTTGCAAACTTATACAGGACCAGAAAGAATTATACCTGAAATCACTTTATGAACGCTCTTCAAAAATTAAACTCTGCAAATGTTTCTGGTAAATTTATTTGTGTTGGTCTTGATACTGATCCAAAAAAAATTCCATCCTTATTATCAACACATCCAAATCCAACAGTCGAGTTTAACAAAAAAATAATTGAAGCAACAAAAGAATTTGCTGCTGATTATAAATTAAATCTTGCTTTTTATGAAAGTGAAGGAATTACAGGTATAAAAAATCTTGAAGAGACATTATCATTCATTCCTAAAAACATTTTATCAATTGCTGATGGTAAACGGGGAGATATCGGTAATACTTCCGAAATGTATGCAAAATCTGTATTTGATTATTTTAAATTTGATTCTGCAACATTGAATCCATTTATGGGTAAAGATTCATTAGCTCCATTTTTATCTCGTACAGATAAACTAAATTTTATTCTTGCTTTAACATCAAATCCCGGTTCCGCTGATTTTCAAAAGTTACATTTAAAGAGTGGTGAATATTTGTTCCAATATTTAATAAAGAAAGTGAATAGCTGGAATGAAAATCAAAATTGTGGAATCGTATTCGGTGCAACAAACATTTCTGAGCTTAAAGATAATATTGAAATAATAAACAACTTGCCTTTGCTTATACCTGGAGTTGGGGCTCAGGATGGAAACCCCGAGGAACTGTCAAAATTATTATTTTCCAACGGTATAAAAACCTTTCTTATAAATGTAAGTCGTGCTATTTTGTACAAAAGTTCGGCAGAGAATTTCGCTGAGGAAGCAAAAAATGAGATTGTCCGACTTACAAAAATCATTTCCCAAAATCTGCATTGATAATCCTGATTTTAATATGTATAAAATATCAGGGATTATTTCGGTAATTATTCTGAGTTCATACTCAGATCAGTCTGTTAAAATATATCAGATTTTTTAGTTTGCTTTAACTAATTTTATAATTGGTGTAAAGAAGTAAATATTATTTGATTATTTTTTTTGATATAATATAATCAGGACAAAGAACCGACAGATGAAAATTCGGGAAAATATTATTTACGAAATCTGGAAAGAAAAAAAGTTTGTTAAAAACCTTATAACTCACGACTCTCAGAATATTGAAATAATTGATCCAGGTACTCAAAGCAAGGATTCAGCCGGTCCTGATTTTTTTAATGCAAGAATAAAGTTCGGCAACATAACATACCTTGGTGATGTTGAAATAGATTCGATGCAATCAGATTGGAAATCGCACGGACATTATTTTGATAAAAAATATAATAAAGTAATTCTCCATCTTATTATCTCCCATAAACTCAATCAACCGTTCGTTTATACAAAAGAAGGCAGAAAGGTACATTCAATTTGTATGTTGGATTTTCTTGATCAGAGTTTTAAAACTGTCCTCTTAACTGCTGTTGATTCTGAAAAATTAAACAGAAAATATGAAATGCCTTGCTTGGGAAGAAACGATTCGATACATAAAAATGAAAAGTTACATTTTCTCTTTGATCTTGGTGTTGATCGTTTTAAGAAAAAAACTAAACGGCTGCTTGAACGGCTAAAAGAAATGATATACCTGAAAGAGATGAATATCCGTGAACCAATTCTGAAATATGATTTTGGCGAGGATTTTCATAACAAAAAATATTCTCCGGAAAATTTCAGTGAAATCATTCTCTGGGAACAATTGATTTATGAAATGATATTTGAAGCTTTGGGATACTCAAAGAATAAAGATATGATGTTAAAGCTGGCACGGGCTGTTAATATTAATTTTATAAATAATTTTAGAACTGATGAAAAACTTGCTCAGATAATTGATAGTTCACTGTTCAGTGTTAGTGGTTTATTACCAAATAAAACTAAATATGAAGAGGAAGATACAAGCGAATATTTAAGAAAAATTACTGAAACTTGGAATTCTGTACGCAATCTTTATGATGGAACAACTTTCAAAAAGGAAAGTTGGAATTTTTTTAAGCTTCGTCCGCAAAATTTTCCAACGATCAGAATAGCAGGAGGAGCTTTATTAATTTCACAATTTCTTAATGGTAATATGTTTAAAAATATGATTGAGATGTTCGATTCTGATCATAACGATAAAGAAACTGTAGTTCAATTGCGTAACCTGGTTATTACAGAAGGGCAGGGATATTGGGTATCTCATTTTAATTTTGATAAACCCACAAAAGAAAAACTCAACTACTTTATTGGTATCTCAAGAGCTGATGAAATAATCGTTAATGTTTTACTGCCTGTCCTTTCTATTTATTTTGAGATATTCGATTCAACAGATTCTGCAAGAAGAGTAAAAAGCTTTTATATAAACTACACTCAGAAAACTACAAATCAGCTTGTAGAGCAGGTGAGTGAAACGCTGGGATTAGGAAAAGCAAGTCGTAAAAGTATAAACTACCAGGCAATGATTGAACTTTTTAGAAATTATTGTGTTAAGGAAAGATGTCTTGAATGTAAGATAGGTGAAAAGATTTTTAACTGATGAAATTAATTTTCGCTGGTAAGATTTTTAATTTCATCTCTTATTCTTGCAGCTCTTTCATAATCTTCTCCGTCAATGGCCTCACGAAGTTTATTGTGTAACGCCGCCAGTTTAGCTTCTTTTGATAAAGGTTTTTTATCTTTTATTTCTCCTGGAATAATATTCTGGTTTGCAGCTTCTTCTGAATCATCAGTTGGCACATAAGCAGCAGTATCCAATACCTTCGATGAAACATAAATTGGAGCTTGTGTCCTAACTGCCAGTGCTATTGCATCACTTGGTCTTGCATCTATTTCTTGAGAGAACCCTGAAACCTCAAGAATAATTTTTGCATAGAAAGTATTTTCCCGCAACTCATCAATTATAACTTCAAGTACGGAAGCACCGAGACTGTCCGTTAACTGTTTAAGAAGATCGTGTGTTAATGGTCTTGGTGGTTTTATTCCTTCAATCTCTAAAGCAATAGCTTGTGCTTCAAAGGCTCCTATAATTATTGGTAGTCTTTTATTCCCTTCGGTTTCTTTTAACAGGATTGCGTAGGCACCACCTGTTGATGGACTTGAAGATAAACCTAATATTTCACATTGAATTTTCTGCAATCAATTCTCCAATTCAGGAATGCTTAACTTTTTTTATTTCTTCTGTAAGTGCCGGAATAATTTCAAAGATATCACCTGAAATGCCATAATCGGCTATTTTAAATATCGGTGCATCTTTATCTTTATTTATAGCAACAATGTATTTGGATGAAGACATACCGGCAAGGTGCTGAATAGCCCCCGAAATTCCACAAGCAACATACAAAGATGGGGAAACAGTTTTTCCTGTTTGACCGACCTGCTCATTATGTGGTCTCCAGCCGGCATCAACAACAGCTCTTGAAGCTCCAACAGCTCCTCCAAGTGCTTCAGCAAGTTTTTCAATAAGATGAAAATTTTCCGGACCTTTCAGTCCTCTTCCACCCGAAACAATAATATCTGATTCGGCAACGTCTAACTTACCTTCTGCTTTTTTAAATTCAATAACTTTATCCCGCAGATCAGGTGAAGTAATTTCTTTCACAATAATTTCTGCAGCTCCAGAACTTTCCGAAGCTTGTGCTTTAAATACGTTCGGTCTAATAGTTATAATTTTATTCTCACTTAAAATCTTAACATCAACAAATGCTTTACCTGCATAGATTGGTCTTCGGCAAATAATATCATTTCCCGAAATGTTTATCTGTGTGCAATCGATAACACAGGCAGCATTAATTCTTACACTAAGTCGTGGAGCTAAATCTCTTCCCTGTGATGTATTAGAAAGAATTAATATATCACAACCGATTTCTTTAGAAAGATTATTTATTACATCAGTATATGCAGATGGTGAATAATTTGACAACAATGAATTTTTGAGATGGGTAATTTTATTTATACCGAACTTAGCTATTTCATTTAAATTAGAAATTGAATCGCCAACTACAACAGCTTCTGCTGATGTATTAAGATCCTTCGCAAGTTTTGCAGCAACATGGATAACTTCAAACGCAGATCGCTTAAGCGTACCTTCTCTTTGTTCAAGCACAGCAAGAATTTTTTTAGTCATCAATTTTATCCCTTAAATTACCTTAGCTTCTTCTCTTAATAATCTTACCAGCTCCGGTACTGCTGAAACATCATTTCCAACAATTCTTCCAGGCTTTTTAGCAGGTGGTAAATTCATACTGACAATTTCAGTAGAAGGAATATATTGTGCAGGAGTTTTTTCTTCTATAACTTTTTTCTTTGCAGCCATTATTCCTTTGAGAGAAGCATAGCGAGGTTCATTTAATCCTTTCTGACAAGTGATTATCACTGGTAAAGATGTTTGAACAACTTCTCTTCCACCTTCAATTTCTCTTTCGGCAATTATTTTATTTCCATCTAGTATAAGCTTAACTACAACTGAAACACAATTGTATCTTAAAAGTTCAGCTGTCAACTGTCCGACAATTGAGTTATCATAATCAACTGACTGTTTGCCCATAAAAATTAATTGTGCATTCTGAGATTTTATTTCTTCAGCTAATGCTTTTGCAACACCTAATGAATCTCTGCTCACATCCTCTTTTAACAAAACAGCATTATCAACACCCATTGCTAATGCTTTTCGGATTGTTTCTTTAGCCGGTTCGGCTCCTAGTGTTATAACGACAACTTCGCCGGTTCCTAAACTCTCCTTTGTTTTTAATGCTTCTTCAATAGCAAATTCATCATAAGGATTAATGATAAAAGTTACTCCTGATGGGTCAAGGGTTTTTCCATCACCGCCAATTTTAATACGTGTCGCCGTATCAGGAACATGACTAATACATACGGCAATCTTCATTTATTCTCCATTTTTAATACATAATTTATAATCAAAATATATAGACCACTTCGTCTAAAAGCAATTAAATGTAAATATATTCTAATGCAGATTCTTTTCACTAAATCACTTTAATTTTTAATTGCTATTAATTATTTTCCAGATATGGAAATACCAACACAACAATTACCTGAAATTTCTAACATCGAAGATGTGGAAATTAAAATTGGACTTGGAAGCCGGGTAATACTTTACAATGATGACTGGCATACTTTTGAAGATGTAATTTCCCAAATTATTAAAGCAATAAGGTGTTCAAGCGTTGAAGCCCGTGACAAAACGTATGAAGTTCATTTTAAAGGTAGGGCAACAATATATTCTGGTGAAATGAAAGAATGCCTCAAAGTTTCAGGAATACTTGAAGAAATATTATTACACACACAGATTGAAACTTAAACAGCAAGCCAACTAATTATTCATCACTTAATTTTATTTTCTTTAGGTTCAAACAATTCTTTGACGAGGAAATGTAACATTGACTGATCCGTTATAGGGTAAGTGTATTTAATATCTTCAGGCAATGGCGGATTATCATAATCATAGCTGAATATTTCCTGATTATTAATATCAAAATATATGACTTTCAGAATTCCATATTTAGCTGTTGTTAAATTTATTGCGTAAAGAGTTTTTGATCTGAATACTTCTCCTTCAACTCCTTCTTGTTTGGAAGGAGGCTGATGATTTTCCAGTATCCAGATATTGAACTTATCACCGATTGTTGTGTCAAGTGACGAAGCATCATACCAGAATTTGGTTCCATCATCTGCATCTACAACTTTCCAAGAGTGTGTTTCTTCCTGTTGAGCAAATATTGAAACTGAATAAATTATTATTGATAAAAATGATTTCAACATATTATAAAATTGAATTTGTCTTGAAATATTATTTGACAAATTTTAAAATTAAATATCAGATGCAGATAATATTTGGAACCAAAAAAGTTAATTATTTTATATTGCGGAGAGAGTGGGATTCGAACCCACGGTACGGTCTCCCGTACACACACTTTCCAGGCGTGCCAGTTCAGCCACTCCTGCATCTCTCCGAATTTGAATTGCAAATCTAACGAATCACTTTTCGATCACCAAGATAAGTTACGATAGAAATTAAGATCTTCCATTAATGAAGTGATTGAGGTTGAGAATAAATTTATATAAGTTAGATGTAGAAACATTCTATTAAATGAATTAAACCCATGACCAAAAGAATAGCAATCGCCTTGCCCAAAGGTGGCGTCGGTAAAACAACTACGGCAATTAATTTATCTGCAAGTTTAGCTAAAGCAGGAAAAAAAACTCTTCTATTAGATTTTGATCCTTCAGGTACTTGTACAGCATCGATGGGCTACAAAAGTCACGATTTGAAAGGAGATATATTTCAAGTTTTTAGTTTTACAAAACTAATTGAAAATGTTATCCATAAAACCGAGTTAGCTAATTTAGATTTTATTCCTTGTTCCGTTGCCTCAGGTGAGTTGGAAGATAGAATTGCGAGGATCACAAAAAATATTTATCTGTTTGATAATATTTTGAATCAGGATCCGTTGATGCAATATGATTATATCATTATTGATTGTCCTCCTTATTTAAGGGGGTTAACTACCATTGCACTTTCAGCTGCAAACTCAGTTTTATTACCGATCAAAGCAGGACATTTTTCCATAATGGCTTTATTAAAAATGAATTCTCATATTAAATGGGTTAAGGAAAATCTTAATAGAAACCTTGAAATCGAAGGAATTTTGTATACAATGTACGAGCCCTATACTAAAGCTTGGGACTTAACTGACAAAGCGATTAACAAATATTTTGAAAACCATAGATTTGCCACCAAGATCCCCAAAAACATTTCAATAACTGAAGCAGAGTTTTATCGGAAACCTTCAGTCCTAATTGACGAGAATGCCAGAGGTTCGATTGCCTATCTTCAGCTTGCTGATGAAATAATAAGAAAGTTTAACAAACCGGTAGTATTCCAGGATTATATTTTGAACGTGAATTAGAGGAGAGGTGCCGGAGCGGTTGAACGGGGCGGTCTCGAAAACCGTTATTCCGAGTAATCGGAATCGAGGGTTCGAATCCCTCCCTCTCCGCCAAAGATTTTCGGAAAATCTAAAATCCATTTTTCCCTTTTATTTTAACCGATATATTTAAATATTTTTTAACAAATACTATTTACTTCAAAATACTTATCAGGGAATTCAGTGACCAAAAAATCCCGGAGAAAATGAGTTCTCCATTAATAACAGGAAATATCTTCTAATCATATTTATCTGCCTTCAGTCCTAATCTCTTTTTCAAACTTCTAAATTAAATTTAACTTAGCTCAAGATATTTTGAATTCATATTTAAAAAGAGTTCCCCCCAAGACAGCAGATAAACATGCTACCCTGGAAGAGTCCCGGATTAATTTCGGGACTTTTCTTTTTAAAGATACAATTTGATCTATCTCACGATTATTCAAATTCATTTCTGTAATTTTACCGGCAAAATTTTCGGAAATGATCCAACTCAAAAAACATATAATCAACACACTTCAATTAGCCTACCCGATAGTTATTGGTCAGCTTGGAATAATAATGATGGGCGTTGTTGATAGCCTGATGGTGGGGAAACTCGGTGCTGCTCCTTTAGCAGCAGCTTCTTTAGGAAACAGTCTTTCTTTTATAATGATAATAATCGGAGTTGGAGTTTCACTGGCTGTAACTCCGCTTGTAGCAATTGCAGTTGGTGCAAATAAATTTGAAGATTGTGGTGTTTACTTCCGTCAATCTCTTCTCATAAATAGTGTGTTATCAATTTTGATAGCTCTTATTATTTTCTTTGCCGCTGATTTAATCCAATATTTTGATCAACCTCCGGAAGTTCAATACCAGGCGAAAAATTTTTTAAGGATTATAGGAATTAGTGCAATACCGCTAATGATATTTCAAACTTATAAGCAATTCATCGAAGGATTTTCTGTGATGCGTCCGGCAATGATCATTGCATTGCTTGCAAATATTGTCAATGTGTTTGGTAACTGGTTATTGGTTTTTGGAAATTTAGGTTTTCCGGCGTTGGGATTAGACGGCTCAGGCTGGGCAACGTTCGCTTCAAGGGTTTTTATGGCTTTGGCATTAATGATATATGTGATGAAAAATAAATTCTTCAAGCAGTATGATGTTTTATTTCATTTTAAAAACATTAATTGGGCTATCATAAAGAAAATATTATCTATCGGTTTACCGAGTGGATTCCAATATTTTTTCGAAATCGGTGCTTTTTCATTTGCTGTAATTATGATTGGTTGGCTGGGAGCTAAACAGCAAGCTGCACATCAGATTGCAATCAATCTTGCTTCAATTTCTTTTATGGCTGTTCTTGGAATTTCGGCTGCAGGAGCTATTAGAGTTGGCAATGCAGTTGGACAAGCAGATATTAATGAAACTCGCAGAGCCGGATTTACAGCCTCTCTGCTTGGTGCATCAATAATGTTCATCTCCGGATTAATTTTTATTCTTTTCAGAAATGTTTTACCAACTTTTTATATTAATGATAATTCAGTTATAACAATTGCCTCATCCTTACTCATAATAGCTGCGCTCTTCCAGCTTTCTGATGGTATTCAGGCCGTTGGAATTGGTATACTTCGCGGATTAACTGATGTAAAAATTCCAACCATAATTACTTTTGTTGCGT
>JANWIS010000064.1 GCA_025449775.1 Ignavibacteriaceae bacterium | reverse complement strand
TCCTATTACAGCGCCAAAGAAAAAAGATTTAATAAAGGCCGGCAGAAAATCTATAAATTCTACATGGCTAAATGCCTGTGAAAAAAATAAAATAAAACTTACATCACCTTTAATGTTTGCCCCGATCCAGCTTCCGAATATTCCTATCATATCGGCGTATAATACTAATACAGGAATAATTAAAGTTGCTGCAAGTACCCGGGTAACGACGAGAAATCGAATGGGATTAGTACTCGACACTTCCATTGCATCAATCTGTTCAGTTACTTTCATCGAACCTAGTTCAGCACCCATCCCCGACCCGATTTTTCCTGCGCATATAAGCGAAGTTATTACCGGACCCATTTCCCTTATAATTGAAATTGCAACCATTCCGGGAAGCATGGAAACCGCTCCGAAATCAACCAGCGGAGGACGAGATTGAATAGTTATTACAAGCCCGATTATAATACCGGTAATAGAAATTAATGGAAGCGTTTTGTTTCCTATCTCAAAACATTGTCTTAGAAATTCTCTGAATTCAAAATCGCGTGAAAATGTTTCTTTTATTGTACCGGTTATAAATAAAGAAATATTTGCAACCTCAGTCAGAAAGCTGCCTGCTTTTTCGGTTTTGTCAATTGCACTATCGCTTAACTTTATCGATTGTTTAGCCGCATAATCTTTTATTTTAATAACCGGCTGATTTATTTTCATAATGAATTTCCTATTTAAACAGAATCGATATATCGTAAATTCAATTATGATGCAATTTTTCTAATGCTTCATTTATCTAAATCGTAAACAGATAAACAGATTAAGATTATTTATAATGGAAAATTTAACCTAAAATCACGCAATTAATTCCCCATAGTGTGGTTTCTCTCCCCAATAAAAAAGTGTTTTTAATAAAATTTTCCACTTGGTTTTTCAAAAAGCTTTTTACCTATAAAATTATAATAAGCAATAAAATTATAATTATTAAACCAAAGGAAATGTAAATTCCCCCACTTATCATTTGGAGTTGATCCCTAATAGAACGAACTTCTTTCTTAAGGCTACTCTTATCTGATTCACTCAATTTTGTAATATCCATATCCCTGATTTCAAAAAGCCGTTCGATTAAAACTTTTGCTTTGGCTTCATCCTCTGCCACTTTATTTGAGCCGGCAGAAAGTTCAATCCTGTTTTCAATTACAGCTTGTGCAGGATTATACAAAAATGACATGAATGTCATTATTAATAAAAGAGTTATTTTTTTCATAATAGATGTTTTAGATTAATATTTACCTCCAAAATTGTTACCAATATCTCTTTGTGTGTACTCACATTCCGGAAACCCTTGTACCAAATTTCTTTGGGGCATCGAGATCCTGTTCAAAAACTGCATTACGGTAGGCTTCGATTTTACTATTTGGGATTAAATAATTTTCAATTTTTCCTGTAGCAACATTGTATCTCTGGAAAATTTTTCCCCGGTTATTGTTTGATTGATCTCCTGTATATTGAAAAATACTGTTATTCTTTTTGTTATTCATTGTTTTAAAGGATTTAATTTATTTACAACATACATTCTAAAAAAGAATACCATCAATTGCTTGGCATAAAAATTTATTAACTGAATGGTAGTATGAGTGAATGTGAAAAGTTTAAAAAGTGTTTTGAACCAGCTTTTAGACATTAGAATCAATACTATACAATTCAATATCTATCAGCATAAATATAATTTCAAACAGTTTCATTCAAATAGCTATGAAAAAAATCTTATTAGTATCATTAATCTTGCTCGAAGTGAATTTTATATCTGCTCAAACTGCAGATAAAATGTGGAATATTGGTTTACATGGAGGTGCATCACAATACAGTGGAGATCTTGGAAAAGATTTCTACAGAACAGACCAGCCTTTCTATGGTTTCGGTGGCGTTTCAGTTTCAAGATATATCGGTTCCCACTTCGATTTAAATTTATTGCTGACCAAAGGAGATATTGGTCATTCCAGTGAAGAGGGCTATTTTTTTTCCGGGCTCTCTACGGGAACTCTGAATTTCCGATTCAACATTACTGGAACGGATGCTGTTGTTCGGCCATACTTATTTGTTGGTGGTGGTGTACTAATGTTTTCCGTAAACCCCACTTCCGATAAAAGTAAAATCGATTATGCGACACCTTCTGCTGGTGGTGGTTTAAATTTCAGGATAAGTGAATCTGTCATGTTTCAGATACAGGAAACATTTTTCTTTTCAAGCGGGGATGATAAGGATGGCGTTAATATTAATTCAAACGATGTTTTCCTTGAACATTCAGCAGGATTTACTTTTAATTTCGGAAACAAAAAAGATGCGGATGGTGACGGAGTTGCTGATCGGAAAGATAAATGCATTGAAACCCCTAAGGGTGTAATGGTTGATGTGAATGGCTGCCCGATTGATAAAGACGGTGATGGTATAGCCGATTACCTGGATGCTTGTCCGGCTGATAAAGGACTTGCTTCCCTGAAAGGTTGTCCGGATAGAGATGCTGATGGACTTGCGGATAAAGATGATGAATGTCCGGATACTAAAGGCGAAACAACATTAAAAGGATGTCCGGATACCGATCTTGATGGCGTTGCCGATATTCACGATAAATGCGCCGACACAAAACCAAAATACAAAGTCGACATAACCGGTTGTCCGTTAGATAATGATAATGACGGTGTAATTAACGAAGACGATGACTGCCCTGATTCAAGTGGAACACCAGCAATGGGCGGCTGTCCCGATTCAGATGGTGATGGAATTTCTGACAATAAAGATCGGTGTCCGGATTCCGCAGGGGTAATTGCAAATAAAGGTTGTCCTGAGATTACAAAAGAAGATGTGAAGAAAATTACCCAGATTGCCAGTAAAATATTTTTCGAAACAAACAGCGATAAACTTAAGATTGCCTCCCTCACACAATTGGATGAACTAGTTATAATTCTTAAACGATACGAAGGCGCCAATTTAATTATAGAAGGGCACACTGATAGCCAGGGTAAAGATGAGTATAATTTGAATCTTTCTCAGCGAAGAACAGAATCAGTAAAAAAATACCTGATGGCAAATGGAATTTTTGAATCTCGGTTAACAGCTATTGGTTTCGGTGAATCAAAGCCTATTGCTGATAATAGCACTTCAACCGGTCGTGCTAAAAATCGCAGGGTGGAATTGAAAACAGAATATTAATTCCCGGTTAAGATGAGTTATATAATAAAGGGGGCTGATGTTTTTGACAGCCCCCTTTGTTTTTTATTTCTTTCTGATTATTTTTAATATAAATATATTTATCAGTCCTCTAAAAATTTTAGAAATTACTTTTAATGTAAAAGGATTTAAATAATTAATATTAGATATAATATTCTCTCTATATTTCCATTTGCTAATCCATTTCCACACTATGAATAATTCTGAAATCAGATTACCTGTTTATGCCAAACTTTCCCTGATTACGATGGGACTTGTTGCATTCTTTTATATCATGTATATCGGAGAGGAAATTTTAGTGCCGCTCATACTTGCAACGATCATTGCAATTTTATTAAATCCTGTGGTTATATTCCTGACAAATAAAAAAATAAACCGGATAATAGCAATCTTGCTCGTTTTAATTGCAACAATCGCAGTGATTTTTACATTTATGTATTTCATCAGTTCACAGGTTGCAATGTTCAGTGAAACACTTCCACAATTCAAGGAAAAATTTTCAATAATGCTCGACGACATTATTAATTGGGTTTCGAATACGTTTAATATTAATAAATCTAAAATCCATTCCTGGATCAATAAAATTAAAAGTGAGGGAATTCAAAACAGCACTGGATTAATTCGTCAGACATTGGGAACGATAGGCAGCATCCTTGTTTTGGTATTGTTACTTCCTGTTTATGTATTTATGATACTTTTCTACAAACCACTATTACTCGAATTCATTGCTCGACTTTTCAGGAATGATAAAAATGGTGTTGTGGGTGAGGTATTATCTCAAACAAAAACACTTGTTCAAAGTTACCTGATTGGATTGTTGCTCGAAGCTGCACTTATTGCAACACTTAACACAATTGGATTATTAATAATTGGTCTTGACTACGCGATTTTAATTGGTATCATCGGTGCAATACTCAATATAATACCATATGTAGGCGGACTAATAGCCATTTCAATACCAATGGTACTTGCACTGGCAACCAAGAGCCCGGTCGATGCCCTTTGGGTATTTGTTATGTATATGATAGTTCAATTCATCGATAACAATTTCATAGTTCCGAAAATTGTTGCAAGCAAAGTAAAAGTAAATGCGCTTGTTTCAATAATAGTTGTAATTATCGGAGGAGCTATATGGGGAATTGCCGGAATGTTTCTCTCCATTCCGATCACCGCAATTATCAAAGTTGTTTTTGATAAAATAGAACCATTGGAACCATTCGGATATGTTCTCGGAGATGATCAGCCAGGAAAAAGAAATTCCGTATTAAAACTAAAGATTCCTGTTAAAAAAGTAAAATAATAAAATTCATGGGTCCAAATTGAAAGCAAATTCCCCATATTGTGGAATTTCCTGTATACCGAATTGATACGGTATATTTTCCAATTAGTACATGATGAATTTTCAATGGTTAATATTTAGATTTGGTACATAATCTATCCGATATGGAATTTAAGCCTACAATCTTCCTGATTGATGACGATAGTGATGATCAGGAAATATTCAGCATTGCAATTGACAATACCAAAAAATCAGTTAACTGTGTATTTGCAGATGATGGTTTAAAAGCACTTGAAAAAATAAATGGGGATGAAAAATTTATCCCTGATTTTATTTTTATCGACATGAATATGCCGCGTATGAATGGACTGCAATGTCTTTCAGAAATTAAAAAAATCGACCGGTTAAAACATATACCTGTATATATGTACTCGACTTCAGCTGATCCCGGTACGGTCGAAGAAAATATGAAACTCGGGGCAACTGAATTTATTGTAAAGCCTTCTGATATTAATACACTTACTGCCGTTCTTTCACGCATTCTCCATAAGCAAATGCTTGTTGTTATGTTTTGCCTTTGTTGGTTTTTTACTCTTCCTGTAAAATGTATTGCACAATCAGATTCTCTTCCACCGGTTAAAGAATTAAAAAAACTTTCTGTTGAAGAATTAATGAATATTGTCGTTACGTCAGTTTCTAAAAGTCCTGAAAAATTATCCGAAGTTGCATCTGCAATACAAGTTATCACTTCTGAAGATATCAGCCGTTCAACTGCAACCAGTTTGCCTGAAGCATTGCGTCTTGCATCCAACATGCAAATAGCTCAATCCGGTTCTCATGACTGGGCAATTACCGCCAGGGGTTTTAAGGGATCTCCATTAGCAAGCAGTTCACTTGCAAATAAATTACTTGTAATGATTGATGGACGTACAGTTTATACTCCGCTATTCGGTGGTGTTTATTGGGATGTTCAAAATGTTCTGCTTGAAGATTTAGATCGCATCGAAGTAATAAGTGGACCCGGGGGTACGCTATGGGGTGCCAATGCAGTGAACGGAATCATAAATATTACAAGTAAAAACGCCAAAGAAACCCAGGGTTTGTTTGCCTCAGGAGCAGCCGGTAGCTTTCTTAAAAATTATGGAGCCCTTAGATTCGGATCTCATGTTGATACCAC
This sequence comes from Ignavibacteriaceae bacterium, assembly GCA_025449775.1. GTDB lineage: Bacteria > Bacteroidota > Ignavibacteria > Ignavibacteriales > Ignavibacteriaceae > IGN2. The sequence goes on along the minus strand of JANWIS010000064.1, from coordinate 6,060 downwards.
TGTTTATTACAGAGTCTATGCTCAACATTTTAATTATGGTAATACTACTTTACCTGGGGAAATTGATGCATTGGATTCCTGGTATATTACACAGGGAGGATTCAGAATGGATGCAATGCCTGATTCTAAAAATAGTTACACTTTTCAAGGAGATTTATATTGGGGAAAAGAAGATGACACCGGCAGCACTTTTATTAATGGACAGAATTTAGTTGCACGATGGACACATACTTTTTCTGAAAGATCCGGATTAGTTGTTCAAACTTACTTTGACAGAACATATAGAAATACAGAGAGTACAAAAACTACCGATATATTAACCACTTACGACGCCGATATACAACACAGTCTGAATCTTGGAAACAGGAATCGCTTTATCTGGGGAATTGGATTCAGAATAGCACAGGATAATGTAAGTACCAATTTAGATATTATTACCCCGGAAAATAAAACATTACAACTCTACAATGTATTTGCCCAGGATCAGCTTGCATTAATTCCGGAACGCCTTGAACTGACGCTTGGATCTAAATTATCGTATAACGATTATACAGAAATTGAAATTCAGCCGACAGTACGTTTAGCATGGACGCCTGACGTAAGAAATACATTATGGACTTCTGTTTCCCGTGCAGTAAGAACACCATCGCGCTTAGATGCCGATTATTCAACTCCGACTTTAGCTTCTCCTGAATATTTCAAGTCAGAAGAAGTAATTGCATATGAATTGGGATACAGGACACAACCACTGGAACCATTTTCTTTTTCTCTTGCTACTTATTATAATGTTTATTCAAATTTGCGAAGTATTGATACGAATCTTACTCCTCCTCCAATATTTTATTTTGCAAACAATCTTGAGGCTACAACTTATGGATTTGAGTTTTCAGTAAATTATATTTTGACTTATTGGTGGAGAATGAAAGCCGGTTACTCTTATATACATGAATCATTCACTTATACTTCTCCATTGACGTATCCAAAGAGCGATTTAATTGAAGCAATCGATCCTAAACAACAGGTATTATTTCATTCAATAATGAATATTGGAAAACAATTTCAATTTGACGGAGTTTTTCGTTACATAGGTGCACGACCAACAAGGATAAATGGTGCTGAAGTTCCGGCATACTCAGCTTTAGATTTACGACTGGCCTGGACAAAAAAATGGATAACTGTATCTGTTCTCGGACAAAATCTCCTCGAAAAATATCACCCTGAATTCGGAACGCGTGAAATTCCGAGAAGATTTCTGGGTAAAATATCTGTAGTTTTTTGAAAACGATTATAAATATCCTTTTGAGTCGAAATACTCTGCTTAAGAATGCAGGTGTGTTGATCATATGTTTATTTACATCAATATCCATTGCGCAAAACTCATCATCAAACGCTGAAAAAATTAAGGCAGTATTTATTTTCAATTTTACCCAGTTTGTAGATTGGCCATCCTCTTCTTTCAGTTCACCTGAAGCTCCATTCATAATCGGTATTGCAGGAAAGAATCTGTTTGGTTCTTATTTAGAAGAGACAGTTATGGGTGAAAAAGTCGGAACACATCCAATTATTATAAAGTATTTTGATGAAGAAAAAGAAATTACTAATTGTCATATACTTTACATTAACTATTCTGATGATCGTCGAATAAAAGAACTACTTTCCTTTATTGTAACCCATGAAATACTTTCAGTGAGTGATGCTCCAAATTTCAATAAGCTTGGTGGAATTGTACGATTTTATACCGAGCAAAATAAAATCCGTTTGCAGATTAATACAAATGCAGCGAAGACAGCTCAATTAAATATCAGTTCAAAGTTATTAAGTGTTGCAAAAACGAAATGATTCCCGGGTATGAAACTTAAGGATGCACCCATACAACGAAAACTGATGAGCGTTATATTACTTACCTGTTTTGTTGTATTAACATTAATGGGTTCAGCTTATATTTTACTTGAATATATATCGTATAAAAAAGTCGTCAAATCGAATGTTTCTACTCTTGGAACAGTAATCGCATCGAACAGTTCTGCTTCACTTGCATTTGATAGTCCGGCTGATGCCAATGAAATACTAAATGCATTAAGAGCCGAAAAACATATTGTGCTTGCCTGCCTGTATGATAAGTCAGGAAAGCTTTTTGCAAAATATCCCTCTGATACTTCTTCCTCAGTTTTTCCGCAGGTTCAGCAGAAAAATAAATATTGGTTTGAGGATGGATACCTGATCGGCTTTCAACCGGTTGTTCAGAAAAATACAGAACTAGGCATCCTGTTTATCAAATCGGATCTGGAAGATATGCATGCACAATTGAGACATTATATGATTATTGGAATTTTATTAATAGCCGGATCACTTATTGTTGCATTCAGTCTTTCAAAACTTTTACAAAAGAGTATTACTGATCCCATTCTTTCACTTGAACAAACAGCAAAAATTATTTCACAGCAAAATGATTATTCTGTTCGTGCAGTAAAGTCGGGCAAGGATGAATTGGGGGCACTTACTGATGCTTTTAATCAAATGCTGACACAAATAGATACTCAAAATGTCGAAATAAAATCATTTAATCAGAACCTTGAATTAAAAGTAAAAGAACGAACATATGAATTACAGGAGCAAAAAGATTTTATTGAAACAATCATTAACTCATCTGTTGACCTGATTACGGTATTTGACAAAGATTTAAAATTCATAATGCTTAATAAAAATAGTTATGAATATTATAATATTAAGAGGGAAGATATTTTAGGCAAATACATCCTGGAGGTTTTACCACAAAAAAAAGAAACAGGTATGTTTGATGATTTAAAAAGGGCATTAAAAGGTGAATACATACATAATACAAATTACAAATCGGCCATATCACCAAGGTCATTCGATAATTACTACATCCCTTTAAAAGATGTAAACGAAAAAGTTTACGGTGTTTTAACTATTGGTCACGACATAACAAATATTATAGAAGCTAATGAAAAATTAGGAAGCCTAAATTCAGAATTAGTTAAATCAAACCGGGATCTCGAACAGTTTGCTTATATAGCAAGTCATGATTTACAGGAGCCATTACGAAAAATTCAGACATTTACTCATTTGTTAGGTGATAATTATGGTGATGAAGTAAAATTTAAAAACTACCACAATAAAATTAACCAGGCAGCTTCGAGAATGCAAAATCTTATTCAGGATGTTTTAAATTTTTCACGCATTACAAAGGTTGAAGAAGCCTTTACAGAAGTTGACCTGAATAAAATATTAGAACATCTGAAAACTGATTTTGAATTACTACTTCAGGAAAAACAAGTAGTCATACATCATCCCATATTACCAAAAATAATGGGAATCCCTTTGCAATTGACTCAACTGTTCTCGAATATAATCAGCAATTCCATTAAATACAATGAACAAAAACCGGTAATTGATATTGCAGTCAGGCATCTTTCAAAAAATGAAATAAAAAGTTATCCTTCTTTAAATTCTAACCTGACATACTTTCAGCTTGAATTCAAGGATAACGGAATCGGATTTGAACCACAATTCAGTGAAAAGATTTTTAATATCTTTCAACGGTTACATGGAAGACAAACTTACAGCGGGACGGGAATCGGCCTCGCCCTCTGTAAAAAAATTGTGGAAAATCATCATGGAGTTATTTTCGCTCAAAGTGAATTAAACAAAGGATCCATTTTTACAGTTATTTTACCTGGTTAGTTCTTGTGTTAATTTAATGCTGGTTAAATTAAAATAAAAAAACCGGGGCAAACCGGTTTTTTTAACTAAATAAACAAGCTAATTATCAAATTAATGTTTCATATAAAGTTTACTATTGTTTTTACTGTTCTTAAATTTCTTTTTCAAATAAAGTAACTAAAAAAATCGTGCCACGAAAATATACTTTGGAATTAGGTTAGCGATAAAAGGAAAATATATTTTGATATGGAACTTTTTTCTTCAGGATTGAATCAGAAATTAATTTCGCTGCTATTAAACTGAATGTAATTCCGTTTCCACCATATCCCAGTGAAAAAAAACTAAATGGATGATCCTTATGTTTACCAATATAAGGTAAACCGTCTTTAGATTCAGCAAAAGTTCCGGTCCAGCTGTAATCAGGAATAAAAGGTATATCGGGAAATTTTTTGGAAAAAGCTTTTACCAGCTGCTTAGTCTTAATAGTAAGTAGCTTATTTCGTTTTCCCGGACTATAAAATACTTCATCCTTCCCTCCAACGATAATTCTGTTCTCCGAAGTAGTGCGCATGTACAAATATGGCCTTGCTGATTCCCACAATACAAAATCAAATGGTGGTTTATCGATTGGTTCGCTTACAACAACGTATGTAGAATGCAGCCTGCTGTATGGCTGATTTAAATAATCCTGTGCTTCATATCCATTTGCATAAACAAGGTACTTTGCCTGAATAGTATATCCATTGTCAGTAATAATTTTAACACCCTTCTTTTCATATGTAATTTTAATTGCTTCGGTTTTATCATAAATTTTTACGCCTTTGATTGCTTCCCGGTTTAATAATTCCTGGGTAAAACGATAAGCATCCATTTGAGCACCATCTTCACTGATAAGCGCGGCTGGCGCTTCGATGTTATATTCTCTATTTAATTGATCTTTCTCCAGAAACCGGAGATTAATTCCTGCACCCTTTCGAAGTATAAATTCTTCTTCAAGTTTTTTTACGTCTTTTTTTAAGGACGCCAGGTAAATACTTTTTTTAATTTCAAAGCCTGATTTCAAACTTAACCACTTATCGATCTCCTGAATTTCATAAATTGAATCACGGCACATCAAATAACTTTGAATAGCATTTTTCTTTCCTATCTTTTGAATTAATTCTGATACCTGCGTATCAATTTCATATTGTAAAAGGCAGGTACTTGCACAAGTGCTTCCTGATGCTACATCTCTTTTATCAATGATTGTAATGTCTAAATTTTTTTCCAGGAGATAATATGCTGCTAAAGCTCCGCTTATTCCAGCTCCTAGAATTAAAACATCCGTTTTTAGATCAGCACAAAGTGAAGGATAAGAATAAAGAAGGCCATTTTTTACATACCAGAATGGATCACCGGAATGAAGGTTCATAGATTATTTGAAAAAAATATTGCTGCATTGATTGTCGTTATTATTCATCAGACATTATTCAAATTTTTATTTATTTGAAGAATCCGGTATTTCCTTTATCGGCATTCGTTGATTCTTATCAGGCTTTTTTACCGGCATTTGTTCAATATTATCGGGGTTTGTATGAATAACAGGCATTCGATTTTTTGAAGGAGAAACAGGTTCTTTGTCAGTTTGACGTGGAGTAAGAGGGTTCTCTTTTAGGGTTCTGATCTCCCCTGGTGGTTTTTTAATCTTATTTTTTGCAGAATCATTCTGCATCGAATAGGAAGTTGCTGTTATAATTGTAAAAAATAAGAAAAACAAGAATTTCATAATTAAACTGGTTAAATCCTGTGCCATGTTTTGCAGAAAATACTCTTTAATATTGACGATCTTAATTAATTATTTCAACGATTGAACCCTTTCTCAAAATTGAAAAAATTAATTTCAGAAATTGAATACCTGGTTGGGGTATTTAACTGGGAAGTGTAAAATAATTTCCCCATTTCCTTTTAACACTATGGAATTTAATAGTCAATAATATATTCTCTTTTTTCTAAAACTTAGTTTCTTAGCTTAAACAGTTTTCATTTAGCTCATTTAGAAATAAATCAATACAGGTATAAATATTGGATACATCATGAATATATAATATTGAACTACCTTTTTGTATAATAATATTTGTGATTAAGAAAAAGCGTATCACATTGGCATTGATTTTTTATATATTATCATGAACCCCAAAATCATTAAATCATGAAAAAGTTAATATTGATTCTTCCCCTCGTTTTTTTGATAAATACTGCCTGGTCTCAAAACCAAACTCAGGAAAAGAAAATGTCGCGTACTACACTTGATGGTAAATCGTTTAAGATAACAATATCGCCATCAACAGATGATGTTTCCAATCACCCGATCGGTGCTAATCCCGGAACAAAATATCC
>JANWIS010000063.1 GCA_025449775.1 Ignavibacteriaceae bacterium | reverse complement strand
GAAAGCACTTTCCTGATCACGGAATATTTGGAGAAGAATTTGGTAAAACCAATGAAGGATCTGATTACGTTTGGATTATAGATCCGATTGATGGAACGAAAAGTTTTATTTGCGGAGCTTATAGTTTCGGAACTTTAATTGGATTATTGAAAAATGGTAAACCAATCCTCGGTGTTTACAATCAACCTATCTTAAAAGATTTTTTAATTGGCGATAACACAGAGACAAGAATAAATGGAGAAAAATCATCTGTCAGATCTTGCAATGATTTAAGCAAAGCAGTACTTCTTACTACCGATCATTTAAACATTGAAAAATACCAGGATGCCGAAAAATTTAATTCTCTTGTTAAAAAAGTTAAACTTTATCGTAACTGGGGTGATTGTTTCGGTTACTATCTTCTTGCAACCGGTTACGCAGATATTATGATTGATCCGATTATGTCTCAATGGGATCTGCTTCCACTAATTCCTATTGTGAATGGTGCAGGCGGAGTGATAACAGATTATAAAGGGAATGACCCGGTAATTGGTAACAGCATTATTGCTGCTTCAGCTGGAATTCATAGTGAAGTTATTTCAATCCTGAACTATTAGTTCGTTATATCGTTGGCAAAAAAGAGAAAAGCAGAGCCGTGGCAATTAAAAGAAAGATCGTCACAGACAAATAATATTTCTTAATGAATAGAAATATTGTTCCTGTTATCCAGCTTAATGTTATAATGATTAATAACGGTTCGAAAAGTTCAAAAATCGGCGGAACAAAATTATTTATTGCTCCGATTCTGTAACTGTTTCGTAAAGGACTCAAAGCTATAGTGAGGATTAAAAAAAACGTTGTGGTAATGAAAGCTATCTTTTTAAGATTCTTATTATTATTAAATAGTTCGAGTCCGCATCTGATAGAAAGAAGTAATCCGCCATGCAAAAAGATAAAATAGAGAATATTTACTGCAGTTGGTATCTTTCCCCAGAATGTTAAAGTTATAAAATCATCTTTTGGAATTTCATAAGTTTTTTCATTGTAAAACAAAAGAATTTTATATTTTATTTGCTCACCTGGATCCAATGCCGGAATTTCACATTCCAAACCGCGATCAGTTTCGGTAAACCGTTTTTGATTCAGTTTGCCTGACTCTACCCAGGCAACTTTTCCTTTCAGGTTCTTTATATCACTGATGATAATGTTTTTATATGAAGTATTGCCATAAAAAATTTTATCGAGCTTATATGAAACCTTTTTACCTTCAATTCCGAATGTGCTTGTTACAGGATAATTTGCATTGGTTATTGTTTTTATGTATCCGATCAGAAAGGTAATTACTAATGCCGAAAACCACAAGATAAATTGATTTTTCATTAAGTAAATTTAATGAATGTATCAATTCAATGAGCAATAAAAAAACAAAATAAAAAACCCCGGTTGTGATTTGCCGGGGTAAAAAAGATCAATTGAATAATGATGACTAAAGTGATGAACCCATCTTAAATCTCATGTTTACAAAAATCTTATAAACACCAAAACTTCCATCATCCAATTTTGACATAATTAATGAAGGTCCTATAGAAAACGCACTGAATGCCCAGCTCTCAGCAATTTTCTGAATTGTTAAAGTCATTACGTATTGTGGTTCTCTGTGCTTGCTGCTTGTCATAGCATCAAACAGCAAATCAAAAGTGCTTCCGGCAACAGACATTTCCCTGAAATCAAAACCGAAATGCCATTCATCAAGATATTGTGCTGCATAAACTCTGCCTTTAGTTGAACCAAGTAATTTCATCGGATACCGGAATTCCCAGTTCAAAAATGATCCTTCAACAAGCCACGCCTGGTATTTGACTGTACTATCAGTATTTAATACAACCGTTCCATCTTCCGGGCTAAGATATTCATCTCTCTGACCTTGAGAAAAATCATCAATCGTAGTAAGGTAATTGATTTCAAAAAAGTTACCGAACGGGAAAACGTATCCTATCTGGTAACCGTTAGAAAAAATCAAGCTATTATGGTTATTATCTTTAATTGAAGTTACAAAAGCGTCAATATTCGTAAATCCACCTCCATAAACTCCCAGCATATGAAAATTAGCTTCAAGGAAATTTGTATTTAACGGACCTTCGTACTTAGTGAGTACACCAAAAGATAATCCGATATCTTTTTTAATCGGCACACCAAGCCTTTCACCGCCGAATAATTGTAAGAACGGATTTATATACCCCATCGTAGAAGAAATTTGCTGTTTAGTCGGAGGATCGAGTACCTTATTTATTTTTATCTTCTCAACTACTCTTGAAAAAACGCTTCCGTAGTGGATATCCTCTTCTAAATTAATTTTAAACGGATATGTTATTACTCTTGCTCTTGTGTCGGGAGGCAATGCAAGGAAAGGGTAGAGAGATCCTTTAATAGATATTGTTTGATTGTTTGGATCTCTGAGATCTGCAATTATTTCTGCTTTAGGATCCGGCGGATCAATAAATAATGCCTGCTGAATGTGAATGAACAAACTGTCATCGAGCGGTTCAAGCTGGAAATAATTAACCTGTTCTTCATCTTCTTGTGCAAATAAAAGATTGACAGATGAAATAATTGTTATGAAAAATATTAAAAGTAGGTGCCTAAAGTTCATGAGGTTATTCCTGGTTTTTTATTTAGCAAAGTCTGTAAAGAAAAATGAGTCGCCCACTTGCACCCGGTCTTTAGTTTTTTCATCTACTACAATAAAGAAGAAATTCGCTTTGTATCTTCCGTCTGATTCTCTTAATGCTTCGTTCTTTTCAACCCAATCATCATACTGGTTTTCTGTTGCAGCCAGCTTCAGTGAAACATTATAAATAATATTTCCGTTTGCATCCTTCTGCGGTCCTGTAACTGAAATTGGACCGGAATAAGTCACTTTAAGCTGATCAGGCCTGTTATCCAAAATTGTAACAGTAAAAGCCGTAATACGCTGCAATTCCTGTACATAAATATTTCCGCTGTTCATCTTAGTTGTAACACGCTCAATTTTAATATCAGGGGATTTATTGGGAATAACTTTAACACGTTCTTCCTGGCTGCCGAAGGCAACTATCACTTCAGTCTGATCGGTCAAATCAAACTTGATTTCTTGTCCAGGAGGAATTACAGCTATCACTTTTGAACGATCTCTCGGATCGTATAACATTGTTGGAACATTTCCATTGTTCCTGGCTGTATTCCACGTGTACTGAATAAAAGTCTGTTTGAGTGAGATTGGAAGCTGCATCCTGGTTTGTTCTTCATCGGGTTTTTCCTCAGGTTTTTCTTCCTGAGGCGGAGGAATCTGATCTTTGATTACTTCGAGTTTCCTATTTAAATCAGCTAATTGTTTTTTCATTTCTTCATTTTCGACTAACACATTCGGGTCAATCTTAATGGAGAAATCAATTCCTAAAGCATAAAGAGAATCAAGTACTGCCAGCAGAGAATCTCTTACGCTGACTCTGACTGTCTCATCTTCCAAAGCAACTCTTCGTAGGTCCAGATCTGCTCCTTTGAGCGCAAGTACTGTAATTACAAATATGTAAAGTACCTGGTATATAACAAATTTACTGTCACGGTCGCGTCTTGTCATTTTTTGTCCTCACTTCTTAACAATTGCTTCCAGATGTTTCAACCCTGTTAAGGTTTTTTCATCTGAAAGGGATGAGGATGCCTGGGTAATTGAATTTGCAAGGACGTTTAGCTGTTGAATTTTTTCTGTGCTGATCTGCTGCATTGAATTAATTTTTTCCATCATATCTCCGACTGCTGCAAAATTCTTTCGTACAACATCGCTCAGTCTGGATGAATCATCAACAATGGCTTTGAATTTCTCAAGATCCTGAATTGACATTGCACTTCCACTTGTACCAGGCTGATTGAATTGTTTCATCATGCTTCTTGAACTTTCAATTTGAATTCTCGAGAAATATTTTTCCCTGATATCTTTAACGTGATTTACAACATTCTGAAAATCAACACCAAGCTGATCGAGAACTGGTTCAAATAATTTTCCTATCGCTAATACTATCAGTGCTTTAATTTCAAATGGCACAGATAATCCGAGGAACACTTCTTCACCAAGTTTTATACTCACTAGCAAAATTGCTGCACCGATTAAAGGAAGTGCTGTTGCAATTGAATCGATAACACTTGTTGCTGCTTCGATTATTCTGTCGATTGTTTCAGAAGCAGGTGTTCTGATAATTTCAATTTTTAATTTATTGTAAGCGAGATAAGAGATGAAAACAAACAACCCGTAAGCAAATATGGGAAGCCACCAAAAACTGTACGGTTCAAATGTCTCAACTGGAGCTTGCCATCCCGGAAACAATGACCTTGCAAGATCGAATGTTATATCTCCGAGAAAGGGAACTGTTGAAACATCAAGAAAGAAGGATACTATGAGTGCAACAAAAGAAATGATAGCAGGTTTAATTATTATATCAAACCTTATCCTTGTTATTGCCGATCTTGTATAACTATCGAGTTCCTCTTCAAGACCATCAGTAGCCATTGCAGGCGTCTCGATTAAAGCACTCCCCGTTTTATCAGAAGATTTATTTCTGTTTAGCATCTACGTCCTCAAATAATTCGTTAAATAAAATGTTAACTTTCTAATATATGGATATTAACAAAGGACAATCAAACTATTCTGATTGTCCATTGTATTGAAGAAACTCAACTCAACCACATAAAAATTCTCGCTTTTTAAGCAAAAACAATTATCATACCAACAGCATCAGTCGATTCTCATTTGTTATAGGATTGAAGGTCTGACTAAAACAGGTGATAAATACTATGGGTGTGTAAAAGACCTGAAAGTTTTACGGTCACTAAATCAAGTGATAACCGGTATTTTACACTTGTCTGATGTTTACAGTAATGATGATAAAAAAAGTAAGATTTTTACAAAGGACTTTGACCATTTATATTAGCTGGTAATTCTGTTCCAGTAAGCATGGTAAACTTGGCTGTTTAAATTAAATTCTTTGTAAAATTTACTTACATGTTTACCGAATGATAAAATTTTATCCTTAAAAATCTGATGTTTAATAAGCTTAAAAAGTTGTTTGAATTTTTAGTAAATCCATAATTTTTCAAAATAAATTTATTATTAAGAATATAGATCAGAAATAATGTTGCAGATTTATGTTTTTACTATAAATTTAGTCGCGAAAATTTTTTGTAAACAGAACAGTTTTAAATCTATTAATAATTTTAAATTCAAATTATGGCTAACAAACAGAAAACAATCAAACCGAATCAATCATTTCCAAAAAGCACTCAACCGGGAAAGCAGCCAACAAAAACCGAATCAGATTTTTATCACAAGCATAAAAATACTTTTTGGACAATTGTTGTACTTGTTATACTCGGAATATTTTTCATCATTAATAACACACGAAAAGTTCCCGAGCAAGGTCAGTATCCACCGAATTATATCGAGGGAAATTAATTAGGAATTATAAGCGGGTGACAATTTATTGTTGGTTAGTATCGCTTGAAAGTGAGTAGTCAGGGAAATGTAATTCTCAATGTCATTGAGAAGAAATTAAAAAGTTTTTCTAATTAAATCCCCGTTCTTAAAAATCTTGGTTCTTCCAGAGTAAGTGTAAGTGAAATTCTGTGTGAATCAGGCAACCTGTCTAATTCAGATTGACTGAACCTTGCAAAAGAATAATCGATATTCAATTTTGGAAGTTTAACTCCTGCACCAACTGTAAACTGTTTAACATCGCTGTAACCGCCTCTTACATAGACAAGGTTTTTAATATTCCATTCAAGCCCGGCATGTGCATCAAAGCTTACTGGTCCAAGGTTTCCCTGTGCAGAAAAACGTCTGTCTTCAAAACGAAGATCAAGATCAACTGCGGGCATAATATAACCGCCAAGAATTTCTGTTATGCGGTAAGAGGTTCCTAATTTTAGTGTGGGTGAAATTAATTCATTCGTACCTGTATTCCATGCAACCAAAGTAGTTGTAGCGTCCTGTAAGTTACCGCCGATGGTTAAATTTTCAATCGGCATCCATAAAGCACCAATATCAAAACCGATTCCGGTTGCACCATATTCAGCTATATCTCTTCTTATAATTTTAACATTAGCTCCCCAATAAAAATCATCCCATTGCTTCTTTGAGAAGGTTAAGTAAAATGCCCAATCCTGGTTGCTGAATTCTGTGATCCTTGAGTAATCAAGTCTAGCATAAATATTATTTATATCAGTGATCAATTGACCGGTTTGTCCATCGATCAAAGCATTTCGTGTATCCGGAATTCCATCAACCGCAAGTCTCATTACACTCAAACCAAAACTCATATCATTTTGAAAAGGAATAGCAACAGCACCATAATCATAATTTACAAGGTTTCCGAATTGTTCAGAGTGCATTAGTGCAATCTGCGGATAATTAATGTTCACAAGTCCGGCTGGATTATAATAACCGGCAGTAACATCGTCTGCAACTCCGGTAAATGCCCCGCCCATTCCAAGAGGTCTTCCTCCGATACCGATTGCCATAAACTCACCGGCATATTTTCCGAAAACTGTTTGTGCATTTATTGAAGTTATTGATATTAGAAAGGAAGTGGTGAAGAGGACAATTTTTTTCAGCATATTAAAAGGGACTCCTGCATGCATTAATCATTTAAAACGGTAGAAAAAGATGGTTAATGCAAATCTTAAAGTCAAGTCTATTTTTATGCGTTGAACTAAGTTTGCTCAGTCGTTATCAGGCTTTAAGAAGCCTGGTTTTTCAGGGTTAACTGTATTAATAAATCCTGATATTGATTCATGTCATTAAGAATTATCTCTCGCTTTTAATTCTTCCAATTTATTCTGAATATTTTCTTTCAGAAATTCCCTGAACTCATCAGTTATAGTTGTGTCAGCCGGAATCTTTTCATAAGCAAGCTTGTAGTATTCAATTGCTTTATCATTTTCATTACGATTCATATAACATTCAGCAAGACTGTCATATCCGTTTGCAATATCGGGATAAAGTTCAATGTTGAATTTAAAAATTGATAAAGCCTCATCCTGCCGGTTGTTGTTCATCAAATAATATCCGAGAAGATTAAGATCTTCCGGTTCATCGATATCGAATTGTTCTTTTAAGCTTTCAAAATTTGCTTTGAAATATTCAACTCCTTTTTCATTTATCAGCAATGTAAAATCAATCTGGCGTTTCTGATTAATCGCAAAAATATTTTCAGGATAAATTGAAAGAACATTACTGTAATAACCGGATGCTTTCTTCAAATCATTTTCGAAACTGTTGTAGATGAGTCCAAGTGCAATCATTGCTTCTGCCTGAAATAATTCGCCTTTATCTGCAACAGATTTTAAATATTTTAGACCAAGTTCTTTGTCACCCGACATTCCGCCCATCCATGCAAGAAAACTTGTAAAGCCGGTTACAGCAATTGAAGGGTAGTAATTAATTACACCAAGTTCAAAGTATGCATCATAAAAATCAGGATCTTCCTCAATAACTTCTTCAAGATAATTTTCACATTCGCCAGCAGCCCAGTAAGTTGACCACCATTCCTGTTTCATTCCGTGTGCACGGGCAAGATATCCGTAAGCACAGCCGATGTAAAACTTAATTTCAATTGATTGCTCCAGTCGTTCACCAGTTTCAATTGCCTTCCTGGAATAGTAGTGAACAACATTTATCGTAGAATCTCTGCTCATTCCCGTTTCGGCAAAGTAGCGTGAAAGATAATACATATAAGCTTTCATAAAATAATATTTGGGATGATCAGGATTTTTTCTGATCTCTGCTTCAACCATTGATTTGGCTTCTTGCCATTTGCCGGAAAAAATGTTTTGGTTGATGAGCT
>JANWIS010000062.1 GCA_025449775.1 Ignavibacteriaceae bacterium | reverse complement strand
TAAGTTTTAATTTTTTTATTGAATTACTGACACTCATTTTTGCCCCCAGATATTTTTCAAAAAGTCAACAATAGTGCCATCAAATGCTTTTTATTCTCCTTGTATTAACTCTTCATAACACACTACCCTGAAGCAAATCAAGATTGATTTTAAACGATGTATCAATTACGAACAAACATTTCTAAACTTAAATTTTATAAATTCAAGAATGTTGATAGTCCGAAAGAAGTTGAAGTGTGTCCTTGTCCGGCTGAACTGTAGTGCTAAAGTCATTCTCAATTGAACCGAGAATGAATCTATTAACTTTAAAGTTACCGTACAATAAAATACTCATGGAATAAATTTATAGGTCAGCTTATTGTGTTAACTAAAAAGTTTTTTCTTTTCCGGGAATATATGCTGTACGTAATTCTTCAAACATTTTGTCAGCACTATTTGTTCCCTTTTCCGTCCTAACTGAATTCAATGAGATGTATGCGGTGATTTTTTTTAAGTAAGCAGTACTATCATCAGGAAGATTATTAACTATTGTTGAACCAAGTGAGTTAATATCTTTTTCTTCTTTAGGAAAAAGAATCAGCACACCATTTTTAAGAATACAGATTTTATCCTTTTTCTCGATTGATAAACGAACAGCATTTGCAAGCTGTATTACGGTAAGCAGATTTTCTTTTTCTGCATTTACATCAAGTCTCACTGAAACCAAAGTAGATACCTGATTCGTTAGATTGAAAAAAGCGATTTGGTTATTCAACAATAATTTAAAATCATCCAAAGTGTAAAAACTTGTTGCGGCAGTGTTTTTTTGATTGACAGAAGGTTTTTCAAGGCGTAAATAACTCAATCCATTTTCTTCTTCAGATTTAGAAACAGAATTATTTAAAACAGGTTTGAAGTCGGTCTGTATTCCTTTGGAAGGTTCAATAAAATATCTTGAAGAGAATTCACCTTCAACATGTCCGACGTTCGGAATAATTTTTATCGTTCCCGGGTTTGATTTGTTTACAAATGCCTCATTCTTTTCTAATAAAATATATCCTGTTGAAACATTTAGTAAAGCAGAAGCAATTTTATTTGCAGCCGATGTTGCAGGTTCGCTAATTACAAAAAGACTTGTAATGCCTTTATCTTCAATGTAATCAATTGTTTCAAGAAATGTTTCTGTAAGAAAATTAATATCTTTGAATCCTATAAACTGTGTCAGTTCATCAAATACAACCCTATCAGGATTGTATTGGTCAACAACAGTCTTTAAATCCTTGATATATTCTTTCATATACGAATCCGGATCCTTCGCATATTCTATATTTTTTGCAGGTGTAACTCTCACCAACGTGAACATATTCCGATTAATATTTTCTTGCAGATCAATATCGATTGCAGCAGCGTTAATCAGTAAATCTTTAGGACGAAAACTACAAAAGTAAAGGCACGACTCTTTTTTGATGACAGCTTGTTGAGCAAATTGTAATGCGAGAATAGTCCTGCCGGATTTTCGTGGACCTAAAAGAAAATATGTCCCTCCCCTGTAAAATCCGCCCCAAGTCAAGTCAACCAGTGGGATTCCAGATGGGATCACCTGTAACTTTCTCTTCATAGCCCTCAAAATAGTTTATAATTTATTGCCAATTATTATGCCGTCAGGGCAGTTACTTTAAGTGTTAAATAGTGTTTAAGCATATTTTTTCTTGAACTAAAGAGAGACAAAAAAAAATGGGTGTCCTATAATGCAACAAATAATTTATTCATTTTTTGAGCGATTTGTAAACAATTTTTCATAATAGGAGGACAGAATCAAAAATTAATTCTTTATAGAAAGCTGTGTCTTGTAGTTAAATGTATTCTAAAAAACTTTCTTAAAGAAAAACCTGAGTAGAAGATTAATTATTAAATACATGGAATGAATTCAATCAATTAAAATTAATTGAAAGATTAATCTCTATTTTTTCTTTTTGCCAAAAGTTGTTTTGAAAATAACATCCCAGAATGGTGAGCTTACACCATAACCGTTGAATTGATCCTGGTAATGATGAAGCATATGATGATTTTTAATCTGCAACCAGAACTTACTGTGCATATTAAAATGATGAATTGCATAATGTGAAATATCATAAAACAAGTAGCCTAAAATAAATCCGGCAAAAAAAGGCTGCATGTATGATTCACCCAAAAGAAATCTGAAAAGAAAATAAAAAATTACTGCCAGCGGTATGCTAACTGAAGGAGGCATAACTAATCTCATTGAATCGCTTGGATAATCGTGATGAACTCCGTGGAAAATAAAATGAATTTTTTTACCGAATTCTGTCTTAGCATCATAATGAAATATAAACCGATGTAATAAATATTCTGCTAAGCTCCAGGCAAATATTCCTCCCATCAACAAACCAATTATACTCAATATTGATAAACTATAAACCATAATTGAAAAATATAATAGCACAAGGATAATCGGTAAGTATATTATCAAAGGAACTGTATAGTGGACTCTGGAAAAGATTTCCATGAAATCACTTTTAAACATTCTAACTGTTTCATCTTTATTGGATACAAAATTTTTAGCCATGGTTTTTCCCTAATTTTTAATTTTTGTCGACTGAAATTTAAACATATTTACGAATAAATAAATAACGATAATTAAGCACTAAACTTATAATTCTTCAATTTTTTCAATTCCTAGACCGGGAAGATCTGGGATTAATAGCCTCCCGTTGATAATCTTTGTTCCGTTAAATAAATCATTTGAAATCAATTCTGCACCATCGAGATCTACCCAATCTGCCAAAGCAGCCAAATGAGAAGCAGCCGTAATTGCACATGAAGTTTCAGTCATACACCCCAACATAACTTTCAAATTCAGTGATTTAGCTTTCAGAATCATCCTGTGAGCTTCCCTGATTCCACCGGCTTTCATTAATTTTACATTAATTCCAGAAAAAGAATTAGCGATATTCTCAATATCATCAATTACTTTTACCGCTTCATCCGCAACAACAGGAAGCAAACTTTTTTCTTTCAACCAAATGCTGTCTTCGAGATTTTCTTTTGGTAATGGCTGTTCTATTAGCACTACATTTAGTTCGGCGAGCCAGTTAATCATATCAAGAGCAAAATATTTGTCAGTCCAACCCTGGTTTACATCAATATATAATGGTTTATCCGTTAAAGTTCTGATCAAGCTGATTATCTTTTTATCATCTTTGGTACCAAGTTTTACTTTCAGGAATTTATAGCCTGACGCCATTTCAATTTTTTGTTTTAAACTTGCTTCATCTGAAATGCCGAGAGTAAATGAAGAAAAAATATTTTCACTCCTTTTTATGTTCAGGAACTGGTAAAGAGGAATTTTATTCTTTTTACAAATTAGATCATGCAGTGCAATATCAACAGAAGCTTTAGCTGCATAATTATCAGTATCAATATTATTAACATAATCCAGTATTAAATTTATCTGAAATGGATCATTAAATTCATCAAGGCTAATTTTTTTTAAAAAATTTATTACACTTGATTGTTCCTCAACCAGGTACGGTGGAAGAGAAGCTTCACCATATCCAATTAAACCAATATGTTCAACTTCAACTATTACAGCAGGTGTTGTATTACGCGAATGAGATGAAATTGTAAACTGGTTTTTTAACTGCAGTGTATAAGGGTAGTATCGTAGTTTCATTATAAACTAATTGTCAGAAAATATTTTAAGCAGTTTTTGAATGCTTCACTGATGAACTTTTTATTGATAAGATAAGACAATCGCACGTACTATCTATTCGGGATTAATTTTATGGTCGACTTCATCACCATTAATTGATGAGGATGATAAAACTTTATGAGCTATGTTGCTGTCTGCAGTATAAAGAAAAATATTTCCATCCTGAACGTGTTTATATAACAAATCATTTTCAATCAGGTAATAAAATTTTCTTTTAAACTCATCAATTGATATATGAGCTGTGGCAGCAAGTTTTGCTAATTCATGAGGATCTTCAAAATCTGTTTTATTCAACCTGAGCATATAACGCCTTGCGATGTAAAATGATTCTGAGCTCGGATCAACCATTCTTACCTTGGTTCTTTTTGTAACCGGATCGATAATATCTTTAAAGAATAGCGGGACAAATCTTCCGTTTTGTATTGAGATCATCGCACTGCTTCCGTCATTAAGAATAAATTGTGATGCAGCAAATCCGAGATCACGTGTATATTCCATATCGAATGGTATCGGGTCAGCACATCTTAATTCATAGCCGATATTCTTTGCGACAATAGTTATCTTCAACCCAAATTCTTTTAGTTTCTGCTGTACTTTCAATTTTAGAATTTCACCAAAATTTATTTCAGCAATCCGAATATTATCATGAGCATCTCTTTCGATATCCACTAATTGTTCAAGGTCTTCTAACTTTAGTTTCTCAACAATCCCTTCCGCAAGAACAGCAACTCCATCAAATCTTCCATAACTTAGTCTTTTAATAATTGAACCGACTAAAACATCTACAACATGATTCAATGTGATGTTTTCACCAGGAAATTCTTCCGGGATTAATGTTAAAGTGGATCCTGTAGCTTTACCAATTCCCAATGCAAGATGACCGGCTTTCCTTCCCATTGTAACAATAAAATACCATCGAGAAGTTGTTTGTGCATCAACCATTATGTTCTTAACTATTTCTACTCCGATATGACGTGCTGTTTGAAATCCGAAAGTGGGAATACCATGGGGAAGGTCAAGATCATTGTCAATTGTTTTGGGAACATGAACAACTCGTATCCTGCCTGCTGCTTTTTCATTTACTTTAAGTGCACTGAAGGCTGTGTCGTCTCCGCCAATAGTAATCAGCTTATCAACATCAAGCCGAAGCAGAGATGTTACAGCGTTTTCAATATGTTTTTCATCTTTGGTAGGATTGGCTCTTGAAATTCCAATATAAGATCCGCCTCTGAAATGAATGCGACTTACATTTTGAATCGTAAGTTCCCTGATATGTGAAGTGTCCCCGTTCATAATCCATTTAAACCCGTCTTTAATTCCAAGGACTTCAATTCCTTCAACTTCTGCTCTTATAGTAGCTGCACCAATAACGCTGTTTATTCCAGGAGCCGGGCCACCGCCAACAAGTATAGCTAATTTTTTAGGAGCAATAGACACTGTAATATTCTTTCAGATGAATTTTTAATTCAATAAAATGCGAGGAAAAAAAATAAGATAAAAGTGATCAGTGGAGTATTTTTAATCGAGCAAACTTCAGCATCAGCTGTCGGACATTGTTGCCTTCAAAGTGAACTGTTGCTTTGAGCATCTCACCAATACCGGTGACATCAACAACTTTTCCAAGTCCAAACTTTTCGTGCATCACTCTGCTTCCAATCCGCACAACTTTATTGTCCTGGTCAAAATCTTCATAATCCACAGAATTGAAGTATTCATAGAAGAGTTCTTTTTTCGTTTTCCTGTTTGCTTTGCGTCCGATCCCGCCATTTATTTCCTGAATTGTATTTGGTTCAATCTCATCTATAAATCTTGAACGGCTTTGATATGCAACTTCGCCAAAACGATAACGGCTTCGTGCATGTGAAAGATATACTTTTTGTTCAGCTCTTGTAACACCCACATAAAAAAGCCTGCGTTCTTCTTCTATGCTGGAATCTTCACTAAATCTATTTGACAGAGGAAATATTTCTTCTTCCAAACCTGAAATAAAAACTATCGGAAATTCCAGTCCTTTTGCACTGTGAACTGTTAAAAGAGTGACTGCATTTTTTTTGTCATCCTTTAAATCGATATCTGAAACAAGTGAAACTTCTTCAAGGAACTGATCCAGTTTAGATTCTTTGTGTGTATTTGAGTAGTCTGTGATTGCAGCCATCAATTGTGTAATATTTTCTATTCTTGAACGCGATTCGGCTGTGTTTTCATCTTTAAACATTCTTATCAGCCCTAATTCATCAACAAGTGCTCGTGATAATTCACCAACAGAAAGGCTGTCTTTAAGCTTGATATATTTTTCAAGCAATACTCTAAAGCCTTTAACATTTTTTTGTATCCGTTCTTTAATATCGATCACTTCAAAAACTCTGTTCATGGTTTGAAACAATGTCAGATCATGTTTCCTTGCAAATGCAATCATACGTGTTACAGTAGTATTGCCTATTCCTCTCTGTGGAAAATTCATAATTCTCAGCAGGCTTTCTTCATCGTTCTGGTTTGCAATTATCCGAAGGTAGGCAATAACATCTTTTACTTCTTTTCTTTTATAAAATTCAACCCCACCAATGATGATGTAAGGAATTTTTTCCTTATAAAAAATATCTTCTAAAGCCCGGCTCTGGGCGTTTGTCCTGTATAATATTGCAAAATCTTTATATGAAATCTTTTTCTTATTAATTTCCTTTTTAATATACTTTGCCAATTGAAAAGCTTCATCCTTTTCATCCGCACAACGGATTAATGTAAGCTGTTCACCATCATTGTTCTCTGTCCATAAAGTTTTACCAATCTGACTTTTATTGTTCTTTATTACTGAATCAGCTGCGGCGAGTATAGTTTTTGTAGAACGATAATTTTGTTCAAGTCTGAACTGCTTATAGTTTTTAAAATCTTTTTTGAAGTCGATCATATTCCCGAGGTTTGCACCCCTCCAGCTATAAATGCTCTGTGCATCATCACCAACGACAGCAACCTTACAGCCTTTTGAAGTAAACATTTTCAGAAGTTCATATTGTGCTTTGTTTGTATCCTGGAATTCATCTACAAGTATGTATTTAAACCTTTGTTTGTACTTATGAAGCACTTGTTCGTTTGAATTGAACAATTGAATCGGTTTTAATAGCAGGTCTTCAAAATCCATTGCGTTATTTGCAATCAGGCGTTTCTGATATTCATCATAAATATCAGCAATCTTTTGTTCCTTATTAGACTTAACGTATTTCTTCCTGTATTCAACAGGAGTTATCATATGATTTTTCAAAAAACTTATTCTATGCCGTACCGAATTTACTGTGAGACCTTCTATCTCAATGGAGAATGCAAGCATAATATTGCTTACAAGCGAGTACGAATCTTCAGTGTCGTAAATTGAAAAATTATTTTTATAGTTTATATTTTTTGCTTC
>JANWIS010000061.1 GCA_025449775.1 Ignavibacteriaceae bacterium | reverse complement strand
TTGTAGCGGGGGCAGGACTTGAACCTACAACCTTCGGGTTATGAGCCCGACGAGCTACCAATTGCTCCACCCCGCGATCTAATTTCTAATTTTTATATTCTGTTTTGGGCGTGCAAATATAACCAATCATCCCTCTGATGTCAATCAGATTTCCTTTATCTCTTAACCTCATTAAAACTCAGTTTTATGCCATCTAAAGCTAGCAATCCAATATAAATTTGATTCAATTATTGAATCAGCCGGCATTGATGATTGTGATATTAACTAATCTTACTAAGTTAAATCGATAAACATTAGAAAATTTTTATCTTCACAACAGTAAAGAAAAATTACTATTGAAAGAAAAAGTAAGATACACATTCATTGATCTTCTTCGTGGATGGGCAATCATAATTATGATTGAAGTGCATGTGTTTAATGCATTCATTCTTCCCGAATTAAAACAAGTCGGATGGTTTGATATTCTTACTTTTATAAATGGGCTTGTTGCTCCTTCCTTCCTGTTTGTATCCGGATTTGCATTCCAGGTTTCTTCAGGCAGCAAGCTTGATGAGATGAGAAAATTAAAATTTCCCTTCTGGAAAAAAATTGGCAGATATACTTCCATCATTTTTATTGGTTATGCACTTCATCTTCCCTATCAGTCTCTTTCAAAAGTATTAAACAGATCAACACCTGAACAGCTCGAAGGATTTTTTGCTGCAGATGTTTTGCAATGTATTGGAGTCAGTCTGACTATTCTGTTTATAATTCGATTACTGATAAATTCGGATAAAATTTATCATTATGTATTAATAATTTTAGCTTTACTTGTAATGATCCTTTCGCCGGTTTTTTGGAAAACTGATTTTACAAATTTCTTTCCTATAATTATTTCAAATTATTTTAATCAAACGAGTGGCTCTCTCTTTCCAATATTCCCGTGGATAAATTTTATTCTGGCTGGTGCAATCATTGCAAAATATTTTCTCTCTGCTGCCGGGAAAGTAAAGGAAGACAAATTTATAAACAGAATTTTAATTACCGGGATTGTAATGCTTATTTCCGGTCACTTGTTTTATGCAGTTCCATTTCCGGATCATCTGAAATCAATTATTCCTCACCCCGTTTTTTTTATCGAAAGACTCGGTTATATAATGGTGTTTGCTTCAATCTGCTGGCATTATAGTAAATGGAGAAATACAACCCGAACTTTTGTTTTGGATGCAAGTCGTGAATCACTTTTGATTTACTGGTTTCATCTCCTAATAATTTACAGTATGATTTTCGGAGGAAAAAACCTTGTAACGATTATTGGTTCAACTTTAAATATTATTGAATGCATTGCTGCAACTATAGTCTTGATATTATTAACAATTGTGGCTGCAAAAATCTGGGGATACTTAAAAACAAAATTTCCGAAATACGCAGTTAAAACAGGTTGGGCGATAGTTGCATTGATATTCTTAAAATTTTTATTGAGCTGACTATTCTTCCGGAATTTTTACTGGTTTTATTTATTAATGATAAGAACCGAAGGTCCATAACTAATCCATTCACTATTAATTTCTTTCAGCTTCTGCCAGCCATTCAAGCTCAAAAGCATTAAATCAAATTGATTGACAAATGATCCTGATAAATTAATTTTTCCCTCTATAGTTATTTTCTTTGATGAATCATTTGTGATATCAAATACCGGTTCATTTTTTTGTAAAACCTTCCGGCTATCGATGATATTCAATTGCTCAGCGGAATTGAATAAAAACTTACCCGCATGCATTAACAAAAATTTATCCGACTGATCATTTAAAATCAAAAGTATATTTTTTATTTTGGAAAAACCGCGATCAATTAAAACACCGACACTGCAATTACATTCATCCATAAAATATCTTAATTTCCCGCCTGTTTCATCTCTCGAGAATAACGGTTTAGAGCTTCCAACAAGCATTATATCGTATGCAGATTCATTTGCAACATTTACAATTTCATTACTTACTTCATTTGTAGCCCTGTATTTTGTTTCTATAACAATACCAAAATTTTTTGCCTGTGATAAGATTGGTCCAAAACCTTCTTTCTCAAAAGTTTCAGCTTCTTTTAAAGAAATATCAGAACTTGGGGTTAAATGTAAAGCAGTAATTTTATTTTGATAAGAATCTTTTCCCATCATCTGATAGGCAAGCTGGAGTAACCTGCTACCTGTTTGTGGCGGACCAAATGAAATAAGAATATGATTCCCGATTTCAGTTGCCGGCTCAGATTTCTTTCCTTTCTTTTTTCCGGCTACAAAGTCTATTAAATCAATTGCCGGACCTGTCATGAATGTTGTTATGAGCGCCATTAGAACCAGCATTGTAAATATTTCTGTTGTCATAATTCCAAGATCATACCCGATGTTAAGTACTACTAATTCCATTAACCCTCGTGTATTCATTAATGCACCAATCACCAAACTATCTCTCCAAGATTGTCCTACAAACTTTGCGGCCAAAGCACTACCTGCAAATTTACCAACTACAGCTACTGCAATTATTAAAAAACATACAGACCATAAGTGAATATCATTAAGTAGACCAATCTGTGTTCTGAGTCCGGTAAAAACAAAAAACAATGGTAGTAAAAAAACTAGGCTTAAGTCCTCAATCTTTTCCGAAAGTACGCTTCGGAAAGAAGGATTAGCAGGGATAACCACCCCAGCAAGGAAAGCACCAAACAATGCATGTATTCCGATGACTTCTGTTGAATAGGATGAAAGTAGAAGTATCGCAAAGATTATAGCCAGAATTGGTTTGTTGACCGTCTCTCTGGTGAAATGCCTTTCGGCAACAAGATTGAGAAGCGGCTTGATGATAAAAAACATAAATAAAACATAACCGAGTGAAAAAGCTATCGTGAGCAATGCACCTGTAATTGCACCAGCTTTAACTATTGCAATAACAACTGCTAACAAACTCCAGGCCGTTACATCGTCAACTGCTGCACAAGTAATAACAAGACTACCCAATGTGTTTTTTGTCATGTCACGTTCCTGAATAATTCGTGCAAGAACAGGAAATGCTGTTATACTCATAGTTATACCGATAAAGAGAGCGAATGCTATGAATGAAATATTGTCAGGTGCAAATTCTGAATAAAGAAAATATGAGAGCAACACTCCAAGGAAATATGGGAATACAATACTAACATGACTGACAACCAAAGCATCGTGAGCTTTTCTTTTTATAATTGCCAGATCCAATTCCATTCCGATTATGAACATAAACAGCATCAGACCTATCTGGCTGAGGAAATGAAGATTAACCAATGACTCGGTAGGAAATAAAAAATCAGAAAATTCCGGGGAGAGCGCACCAATTAAAGATGGACCCAACGCAATTCCAGCAATTATTTCTCCAATTACGGTTGGCTGACCAATTTTTATCATTAACCAACCGAAAATTCTTGCAACAATAATTATCGTAAGTATCTGGAGGATTAGAATTGCTAAAGGATGCTTAAAATTTTGGAGGAAACTCTCAATTGCAATCAACAATGAGTTTGAGAAGGATTCTCCCTGTTCATTGATGATTGAGTTTTTAGCATCATCCCTTACTTCTTGAGATTGACCTATTTTGAGGATTCCCCATGTTAAGAAGCCAAAAACCCCAAGCATTATTAGATAAAGAGTTATTTTCCTGCCCATTATTATACTCTGATTTTTTAGTTCAACCTGATTTGTAGAATAAAGGAAAACTCTATAATACTCTTTGAAAGTCCATCTCTAAATCCATTAGAAAATGAGCCAATATCGACTTTAAGTTAAGAAGAAGGAAATCCAATTGAAATATTGACCAATCTAAAAGACAATGATGTTCTTCAACTTTACTTAAAAGTATTAAATTATTGATAACTTTTAGCCACTACTTATAAATCATCACTAACTAATAAGTAATAAAATCTCATTTTTCGTTAAAAATATAAGGATTTAGAGATTTATTGACTTTAATCCTATTAAAGTCGATAATTTATACATTACTTATCTATTATGTAATAATGTATAATTGGATTGGATGGTCTTGATCTATAATTTAATTTTGATACGTAAATAAAGCTATGTTAAATTATTAAAAGGTGCTTTTTGAAGTCATTATCGAGAGTGTTTTTAATATTAGCAATTGGTGGTTTAGTTGGATTTACTGTAATCAACGGTGAGGGAGCGGTAGATACTGAACGTATTCTATTTGGTGAATTCGTGCCTGTAACGGTAAGGGAAAACACAATTAATACTTCATTTATTAACTATATCGATCGTGGTTCCATGAAAGCCTCATGGTACGGACCAAGGTTTCATGGTAAAATGACCGCAAATGGTGAAGTATATGACCAGATGGCATTAACAGCTGCTCATAAATCTTTAAGGTTTGGAACCTTATTAAGAATTACGAATACCAAAAATGGGCAATCTGTTATCGTTCGGATAAATGATCGGGGACCATATATTGCCGGACGTGAGTTGGATTTGTCTAAAGGTGCAGCGATTGAACTCGGCCTTCTTGAAAAAGGAGTTGCCAAGGTAAAAGTGGAACAAATTACCTTAAAAAACTTTGATAAACAAAATGTAATGGTAAACTAAAAAAATTCTTTTCTTTTCTAATTACAGCCCGATCTAAATAGGTCGGGCTTTTTTGTTCCTTATAATTAATTCTATCTATAACTTTGAGTAACATAAAATTCTAAAATAAATTTAACCGAATTTGAATAGACTAAACCTTGGATGCGGAAATGACCTGAAAGATGGATACATCAACCTTGACATAGTTGATTATGGAGGGAATATAATTCACGACATAAATTCATTTCCTTATCCTTTTGAAGAAAATTTTTTTGATGAAATATATGCTTCACATGTTCTTGAACATCTCAACAACTTTCATGATACAATAACGGAACTCCACAGGATATTGAGACCTAACGGAATATTAATTGTTTATGCACCATTTTTTTTGAATACAAAATATTTTGGCGAACCAGATCATAAAATTCCGTTCTCAATAAGGACGTTTGATAATTATGAATTTATCGATAACCAAAAATTAAAATTTTATGAGAAGTGGAAACTAAACCATAGAACTAATTATAAAAGCAAAGCTCAGTTTGAAGTACTCGAAAAGAAATTTATTACATCACATTTTAAACTACTCAAGTGGATGGATTTCTTTGTAAACCTTGAGCCTGTTATGTATGAAAGATTATTTGCAGGAATTTTCTCTCCCGAAGAGGTTTACTTTAAGCTGCGAGCAATTAAATAAGTCCTGAATATATTGCTTTGTTTTTATAGCAATAATTGAACAGAATACCCACAATCGAAAAACTGATGATGAAAATTTTACAAAAACTTATTTTACCGGCTCTGATTTTCTTAGCTGTTTTTATAATATATAAATTTTACTTCACAGGTGGAATTGGATTAGGTTCTTTCGATGATTTTGATCCGAACAACAGTGCAGTAAAAGAAATAAGAGTTAAACTTTTGATCGAAAGAGGAACAGAACTTCAAGGCGAAGAAATCAGCTTTTTTACTTCGGACAAAAATGGAAGAGTAGTAAAAGTATCCGGAACTTTTGAATTACCTGATGGTTTTAAATCAGCAAGAGAAGTTTTACTAAGAGGGCATTTAACCCAGAGCAGCTTTCATGCTCATGAAGTTCTGATAGACTAATTCATGAATAAATTCAAGCTTGTTTCAAATTATAAACCGGCCGGCGATCAACCACAAGCAATTAAACAACTCGTCGATTGTTTAAACAACGGTGATAAATTTCAAACGCTTCTTGGTGTAACCGGAAGCGGAAAAACTTTTACAATTTCCAATGTCATTGAACAAGTAGATAAGCCTACATTAATAATTTCTCACAATAAAACTCTTGCTGCTCAGCTCTACTCTGAATTTAAAGCCTTCTTTCCTGAAAATGCTGTAGAATTTTTTATAAGCTATTATGATTATTATCAGCCTGAAGCTTACGTTGTATCAAGCGATCTTTATATCGAAAAAGATTTTTCTATTAATGAAGAAATTGACCGATTGAGGCTTAAAGCAACAACCTCGCTTATTGAAGGAAGAAGTGATGTAATAGTTGTTGCCAGTGTAAGCTGTATTTATGGTATTGGTGCTCCTGAAGAATATGCGAAACAGATAATTTTTGTAAAGAAGGGAGAAAAGCTTGACAGAAAAAAATTTCTCAGAGACCTTGTTGATATTCATTTTGTAAGAAATGATGCGGAATTCGGAAGAGGAACTTTTCGAGCTCGTGGAGATGTAATAGAAATAATTCCTGCTTATCAGAATGAAGAGGCTATCAGGGTAGAACTTTGGGATAATGATGTTGAGAGAATTTCCATTATAGATTCAGTTACCGGAAACATTATCCGGGAAGTTGATTCGGCTCCGATCTATCCTGCAAAATATTTTGTTACTGACCGAGACAAGATGCAAAAAGCAATTCACAATATTGAACTTGAACTTTCAGAGAGACTTGGAGAATTCCGGACTCATGAAAAATACCTTGAAGCTCAACGTCTCGAACAAAGAACAAAGTTTGACATAGAAATGATGAAAGAAATCGGTTACTGTTCAGGAATAGAAAATTATTCGCGTCATATGGATGGAAGAGCACCGGGTTCACGTCCATTCAACCTATTCGATTATTTTCCTGATGATTTTCTTTTAGTCATAGATGAATCGCACGCAACTGTTCCGCAGATTAGAGGAATGTATAACGGAGATCGAAGCAGAAAACAAACTTTAGTTGAACATGGATTCAGGCTTCCATCTGCACTTGATAACAGACCAATGAAGTATGAAGAATTTAGTGAAATGCTCAGCCAGGTAATTTTTGTCAGCGCAACTCCGGGTGATTATGAACTCGAAATGAGTGGTGGTGTTATTGTAGAACAAATTATTCGTCCAACGGGATTGCTGGATCCTGAAATTGAAGTTCGTCCAATCAAAGGACAGATTGATGACTTGATAGACGAGATAAGAACACGTGTAAACAAAAACGAAAGAATACTTGTTACAACGTTAACAAAAAAGATGGC
>JANWIS010000060.1 GCA_025449775.1 Ignavibacteriaceae bacterium | reverse complement strand
GCAACATAAGTTCTCTTAAAATATTCATCCATATATGCGTAGTAGTCATTCACATCATCATAAACAAATTCTTCCATCGAAGTTGAAGTCAGTTCATAAAAAAATATATCAGAATTTCTGAATGGAGAATTTCCATTTTGAACTGAATAATTACCAAGCTGGATTCCGTGATGAAATTCGTGAGCGACAGTAACTCTCATTCCATCAAGCCCGGCACTAAAAAATTGAGAGGCTGGATAATCATTATCTACCACAACGAAGGAAGTCCAATTGGTTGAACCAACTTTAGTTTCCCACTCAGTGTAACCATACAAACCGGCACTCTGATTGGTGATGTAAATGTCATATTTATTATCTCCTCCATTAATACCATCTGGTGGAGGAGTGAGAAAGCCGAGATGACTGATTTCAAAACTGAAAGATGAATCGGATGAAATTGCTACTTCAGCTGCATTCTGATTTGCAGACCAGCTTGTAACATAAGATGGAATATTCGATCCGGTAGTATCAAAATGTATTCTGAAAAATCCCGAGGGTGAAACAATACTTTTTTGCATAACAGGTCTGGCTACTAAAGTTTTCAGAAGAGTCTGTTGTTCAGAATTATAATATTCAAGGGAGAGTTTAATTTGATTTACAAGATCGAAACCGCATTTCCTATCTTCCTTTGTGATTTCTTCTGTAACATCAGATTTAGGTAACAAATCAGGTGATGTCAACTGAAGGAACTTTTTGTACAACGAATCAAGCTGAAGTTCAGTTAATTTCTGAGGAAAGACTAATTCCGAATGCAGAAATGTGGAAAGGAATATTATTCCAATAAAAGCTAACGACTTAATGATTTTACAGATAAGCAACCTTCAACTTTATTTGAGTAAATAAGATAATATTTTTTTTGATCGAGCCGGGCAATAAAATAATCAGAAACGTTTTCAGCAGCAAGCATTGGGGTAAATTCATAATACTTTCCGTCACCGTTTATTATCAGCCTGTTTATAGAATTATCATCTTTACTATTTACTGTAAAGTTAATAACTCCTTTTAAAGAAGATTCACCGAAGAATCCGTGCGAAAATATTTTTTTACCGTTCGTATTTGAATCTGTTGATTGTGATAAAACTTTCAAATTATTGTTGTCTAACACAAGTGCATAATTATTGTTTTCCTTTTGAACCAGGCCAACGAGACCGGGAGATTCGCTATCATAATTATCCGACCCGAAAAGTTTGACTTCCATGTCTTCAGATTTCCCGATCTGAAAATAATTTTTGTAATTGATCGGACCCATTTTCATCTCAGCCAGATTGAAATAAAAAAAATCTCCTTCGGTTTTCCAGTAATATACTTCAGGGTTATTATTTAAAATCAATTCGGCATCACTTACGTTCCTGTCAATGAAAGGATACTCACGGAATGTTATACTTAAATCACGGTTATCAAACTTACCAAGATATAATTTTGATTTCTTGTTATAAAGCAAAAAAACGTTTACCAGCGAACTATCAACATGCTTCAAAGATAAATCTAATATTTCTCCGGGTGCATAAAGCTGTTTCCTGTCTAACTTATTTGCAGGCAGGTTTATTGTGAATAACTCGATGAGCGGCTTTCCTTTTGTATAACAGTAAAATGACTTTCTTTTCTTAAAAAATTCATCGACTGCAATTTCGGTGTGATTTTCTGAAAGTGGAATTGAATAATAAAAAGAAGGGATACCTTTTTTATCGCTTAGAAATATTTTCAGTGAATTGTCACTTCCATCAATAAAACTTATATCAGTAATACCATTATTACTATAGTCAAATTGTTTTATTGCACCGGGATGAAGAGCCGGAATTATTTTCAAATCACGGTTAAATTCTTTAAGCGTACTGATGAAATAAAGTCCGCCTGATTCGCTTAAGCATGCAAGACTTGCTGATTCATTGTAATTAAATTCCGAAATCGAGCTTAACATTGGTTGTTGCAGATAAGTAATTCCTTCATAAAAACCATTTTCTTTTGATCCAAACAACAGGTTCAACTTACCCGATTCAGAATTGTAATAAGTAAGATCCATAATTTCGTCCCGATTAAAATTTCCAAAAAGGAATCCGTCGGGCTTAAACATTAAACGGGTTGTTGAGGTTCTTTCGAAACCTGACTGGAAGTCTCCAAATAATATTTCAATGCTTGTTCCTGAAGAAAAGATAATATCGTTAAATCCATCTTTATCAAAATCACGGGTTCTTATTAGGTTTAGTTTTACAGGATAATTCAATGATCGTTCAAGTCTGAATTCTCCAAGTGTATTATTGTAGAAAAATTGTAAAGAATTTTCAAGAATATTAAAAGCAAGAATGTCCGGATATTGATCTGAATTTAAATCCACAAAAACTGCTTCACTAAAGCTTGTGCCATTTAAAATTTTTCTTTCATTAATAATTTCTCCATCTTTTGTAAGAATGGAAATCCCATCAAACCCGCTTCCGGAGACAATTATTTCATCGGTCCCATTTAAATCGAGATCACTGCAGTGAACATTTTCAGGAAACGAATCGAAAATGATTTCTCCTTTGTTTTCTAAAAGTTCATCTTCCGATAAATATATTAACGAAACTTTTCTCAGTTTTCTTTCAACCGAAACAAACAAACCTTCATGATCTTCTTTATCTTTAAACTTTTTCAACTGCGATATTTCTGAAGCTGTACTGAATTCTATAAACTGGTTTTCAATTTCAGCACCGGGGAAAAATATTCCGACTTGTTTTAATGAATTAGAATAGAGAATAAGTTCATCAGTTCCATCCAGATTAATATCGGCTGCTAACAATCCATTATAACTTTGAGGAACAATATGGGTTTCGAGTGCACAAAATCCATCAATAGGAATTTGTGAATAAGATAAGTCGTAAAAAAGCAGAATGAAAATGATAATACTATTTTTACAGTGTTCTGCTTTTAAGCCTGATTTCTCTCCTGATAAGTGCTTCTTTAAATCTTCTTTTTTCTTCATTTGTTTCCGGTAAGACCTGAACAGCTTTTATTTTTTTTCCTTTGGAATTGATTGATACAAAGGTAAGGTAAGCTGAATTTGTATGCTTTATCGTGCCCTCTTTAAATGATTGTGCAAATACTTTCACTCCAACTTCCATTGAAGTACTAAAAACTCTGTTAACGGATGAAACAAGTGTAACTGCATTCCCGAGTTTGATAGGATTGTGAAAATTAATTTTATCTACTGAAGCAGTTACACAAGGTTTTCCATTATGCTTTTCGGCACTGAGTGAAGCGCACATATCTATCCAGTACATCAGCTGTCCGCCAAAAAGTGTCCCCAGTTGATTTGTATGGTTGGGCAATACAAGCTCGGTCATGGTTATCTGTGAATAGTGTACTTTCCTTGTGGTCATCAGTTGAAGGAATAATTCCCTTTTAATTTTGCTTCGAGTGAATTTTTTAATTCCTCAACCTCTTCAAAATTTTCATCTTCAGGATAAAGCCTTACAAATTTTTTGCTCTCTGCCAGAGCTTCGTCTTCTCTTTCTCTATCCATTAATAATTGGATCTTGCCGTACATTGCTCTCGGAGCATAAGGTGTATCGTGATAAATCTCAGTTACAGCATCAAAGTATTTAATAGCTGCAGTATAATAGTCGAGCTTTTGATAAATGATTGCGGTTGTATATTCTTTCCGGGCTAATTTTTCATTCAGCTCGGAAATTTTACTTTCTGCTTCAGCTACTTTTTCATTGAGCGGGAAGAAATCAATAAATGCCTGGAATTCTTCAATTGCTTTTTTTGTGTATTTCTGATCGAGGTTGTAATTCGGAGAAAGTTCGTAATAACTTTCAGCAAGCATTAATTGTGCATCAGCAACAAATTCACTTGCCGGCATATTCTTCACAAGTTTACTGAACTCGTAAGCTGCAAGAATATATTCATCTCGATAAAATTTGCACATTCCAAAATAATATTGTGCATCATCTACAATACTGCTTCCGGGATATTGCAACAACAATGCTTCGAACTCAATTGCTGCGTCTTCAAAATCTTCTTCTGTATATAAATTAAGTGCATTTTTCAATCTTTCATCCGGATTCAAATCACTTATATCTCCCGATGAACCGCAGCCGAAAATAAAAAATAAAAATGCGTTCAGAACTATTAAATATTTTATCATAAATGCTTTAATTTCATAAAATTAACGACTAAAATTAACCAAATTAGAAATGGCTTCAAAGGTAAAAGAAATCACTCGCTTCTTATAATGAAGAAGAGTGCAACGACTGCGGCAGCAGTTCCAATTGCGATTAATGGTTCGGCAAATCCGGAAAGAAATGGTTCAGCCGGTACATTTGATTTTGTAAACGGGAATGAATCATTTTCAAGATTTTTTATGTCTTCGACTTTCACTGTATCAAGTTTTGTAATTTCAAACAACTGTCTGCCTTCTTCAGAATAATTTTGCAGATAGTTACCAAATATTGTAGAATACCGCTGGATGTAATGTGAACCAAACCATCCGTCTTTGAACATTTCTCCATATTCAACTCCCGCTCCTTCAAGAACAATGTTGATGTGAGGAATATTGAGATCATCCGGTGGTGTTTCAAGAATTTCTTTTCGATACTTAACAAAACTTGCTCCGAACTGATTTTCAAAAAGTGAATAACTTTCACCAAGATTCAACGTGAGAAGAATTTTTTTTTCATTTGCAGGCAGTTCAGTTGTTAACTGATGAACGAGAGAATCTGATAAAGAGTAGAAAACTTCAAGGTTGGTTAATGTTTGTGATTTAATGTTGACTGGAAATAAAAATAAGGTAATCGAAATCAGGAAAATAAAATTTTTCCAACCGGAAGAAGGATTGCTCGTAAATTTAATTGGCATTATATAGCTAGTATCAGCAGAATGATTCATTATTTCAAAATAAACAGAAAAATGAAATCAGAAAATTCGTCCTTCATAAACATAAAAAAACTACCTTGCCATCGTTTCTAATCTTTTTATTCTTTCTTCTGTTGGAGGATGAGTTGAAAAAAGTTTTGCAATTCCTCCGCCGTGAAGTGGATTTATAATAAACATATGTGCTGTTGCCGGATCAGAATGAAATACAGGTTTTATTTGGTTTCCTCTTGAAATTTTTGAAAGTGCAGAAGCAAGTCCGAGCGGATTTCCAGTTATCTCTGCACCCCCTTTGTCAGCAGCAAATTCGCGTGAACGGGAAATTGCCATCTGCAAAAGCATTGCAAGTATCGGTGAAAGTATTAATAATACTAATCCTCCAATTCCTGAACCGGGATTATCATCATCGTTTCTTCCAAACATAAAAATCCATCCTGCCATGTGAGCAATGTAAGAAATAGAGCCAACTAAAGTTGCTGCTATTGTACTGATAAGTGTATCACGGTGTTTGACGTGAGCAAGTTCGTGTGCCATTACTCCGGCAAGTTCATCGTTGCTCAAACCTTGAAGAATTCCAGTTGTTGCTGCAACTGCAGCTTTGTTCGGACTTCTTCCTGTTGCAAATGCATTTGGTGTCGGATCATTTATCAAATAAACTTTGGGCATTGGAAGGTTTGCTTGTCTTGACAATCTTTCAACCATATCATAAAACTTTGGTGCTGTCTCTCTGTTAACTTCCTTTGCTCTATACATTGCAAGCACTATTTTATCAGAAAACCAGAATGACCCGAAGTTCATTATTAATGAAAAGACAAGTGCAATGGTCAATCCTGTATTGCCACCGAGAAAGTAGCCGATACCCAGGAAAAGAGCCATCATTAATGTCATTAAGAATACTGTTTTAACTGCATTCACTTTATTACTCCTTTATTTTCGGGAACAAATCTAAATCTGGAAAAGTTTCGTTTCAAGTTAAACTAAGATACCTTTATTCTCCTGTAGTTTAAGTCACAATGCATTTTTCTATTCCTCATTCTTAAATTACATTATCCCCTCTTCTTCCCCTTGCCTTTATTTGCTATAATGGTTAAATAGTTGAAGCAATTTTCAAGGAGTTTTGATGAACAAAGTACTTTTATTTCTGCTTGCTGTTCTCTTAACAGGGACTTCAATTGCACAAACAACTTATGACTTTCTGCGGATTGATATGAGTGCAAGAGCTGCAGCTTTAGGCGGGAGCTTTGTTACAAACAATGACGATGTTGAAGTGATTTTTTACAATCCGGCAGGAATGAGCTTCCTTGAAAATGATCCAATCACCTTTTCATTTGTAAAACACCTGCTCGATATTAACCTTTTCAGCTTATCATATTCGACAGAGCTAAAAGATGTCGGAAGATTCGGCTCTGCCATAAAATATATCAACTACGGTACTTTTGATGAAGCGGATGAATTCGGAACTCGTACCGGTGAATTCAGCGCCGGCGAACTTGCATTTCTTATTGGATACACAAACGAGTTCAGCGATAATTTTTATTACGGTGCAAATGCAAAATTTATTTATTCAAGTATTGCAGATAAATCATCGAGTGGAATTGGTCTCGACCTCGGAGTTAATTATGAATTCCCGGAACAAAATTTAAATCTTGCGGCAGCTGTACTGAACCTCGGAACACAAATTTCATCATACGTCGATACAAAAGAGGATATTCCATTGGATATGATTATTGGTGTTTCAAAAAGACTGGAAAAACTTCCGGTTCGACTGTCACTGGATTTTCATCAACTTAATAAAGAACGTGATGAATTTTATCAGCATCTCAAAGGATTCACAATCGGTGCCGAGTTTTACTTAAGTGAAGTTTTCACTCTTCGATTTGGTTATGATAACGAACGTCGTTCGGAAATGAAGATCGGATCTTCTTCAGGTATTGCAGGATTTAACGGCGGACTTGGTGTGAAAGTTTCAGAATATATTTTCAACTATGGTTATTCATCACTTGGTTCCATCGGTGCAATGCACAGGATAAGCTTATCAACTGCTTTCTTATAAATTAATTTATTGCTTCCCTGTTTTCTTAACTCTGTCAAGATAAGTTTCAGCAAGTGTGTGCGAGTTGTTGTATTCTCTCATATCCAGCACTTGTCTGTAAAATTGTTCGGCCTCTTTATACTTTCCTTTAGTTTCCATAATAGTTCCGGAATAAAGTGTCGCATTTATTCTGAATCCCGATTCATCATCTTCATCTATTTTTTTTGATTCGTCAATACATTTTTTAAAATAGACGAGAGCAGAATCGTACTTCTCCTGGTTTTTAAGATTAAACCCGATATAATAATTGGCTTCCCGTCTTGTTCTTGGAAGGTTGTAACCGTGGTAATTCTTATTTGCTTTGTTCAGAATACTTCTGAAAACTGAATCAGCAAATATCCACTCACTTTTTCTTGCAGCTATTCTTCCTCTCCATCTTTCAAATACAGGATTATTAGGAAATGATTTCGTGAGCTGAATAGCATAATATTGTGCGGTGTTCATATCTTTTTCAAAAGAATAATAGAAAGTCATAAGTATATATTGTGCTTCATACTTTGAATATTTACCGGTTGATGCCGCATCTTTCAATTGCTGCAAACCGAGGTCTTTATTTCCTTCAGGGAGAAAAAGTAAAAGCGGTTTTACGAGAGGATATTTTTGAGGGATGACGGCAGCGAGATAATTGTAAATTCCAAAGCCAAGCTTTAAATCAACATTTTTCGGATCCAGCTTTGCAGCATATTCCACAATAGGAAGCGCTTCTCTTCCGGCATCGGCAGCACTCAACCAGCTTTCACGCATCACACGAAGTCTTCCTCTGAATCCGATTGCTCCGCCTTTAAAAAAAAGTGCATCGATATTTTTAGGATCTTTTTCTAATATCTCATCACAAAAATCTACAACATTTTCTATCTTCTCGTAAAAGCGGTCATCCATTTCTTCATTTTCCTGGCTGAGTGAAATTCTCCACCAATCGATCATTGCAGGAAAAAATATTCCTGCAGGATGTTTTGGATATTGTGCTTTTAATGTGTTAAAAGTTTTTTCTGCTTCAGTAAACTTTATAGCGTAGATTTGATTTATGCCTTCAGTTACAAGAGAATCGTAGTTAGGTTTTTGAGGAAATATTTCAAGCTGAAAAACAGCAAGAAAAATACAGATGAATATCACAACCGATTTCATGTTTCAAGCTGAATGGAGTTTATTCAATATGTATAAAGAAAGTTTATCAATCACAACTCTTTCCTGTTCCATTGTATCTCTTTCACGTACGGTCACAGTTTGGTCTTCGAGCGTTTGTGTATCTACTGTAATGCAGAAAGGTGTTCCGGCTTCATCCTGTCTTCTGTATCTCCTTCCGACAGCTCCTTTGTCATCATAAAAAACTCTAATGGATTTTCTTAAATCTATTTCAATCTTTCTTGCAATTTCCGGCATACCATCTTTATTAACTAGGGGAAAAATTGCAGCTTTTATTGGTGCAAGTCGAGGATGAAATTTCAGAACAGATCTAATTTCTCCATTAACTTCTTCTTCATAATAAGCATCGACTAAAAATGCCATAAAGGAACGGCTTGCACCTGCAGATGTTTCAATTATAAATGGAATAAATTTTTCTTTTGTTTGCTCATCAAAATATTTCAATGATTTGCCGGAGAATTCCTCGTGTCTGCTTAAGTCGTAATTTGTTCTATTGTGTATTCCTTCAATCTCTCCCCATCCGAAAGGAAATTCATATTCTATATCAACTGCTTCTTTTGCATAATGTGCAAGCTTATCAGACGGATGATCGTGATAACGAAGTTTTGCAGGAGTCATTCCCATTCTTCTAAACCAATCTATTCTTTCTGACTTCCAGTAATCATACCACAGCTTGTCTTCATTTGGGGTTACAAAGAATTGCATTTCCATTTGCTCAAATTCACGTGTACGGAATAAAAAATTTTTTGTATTGATTTCATTACGGAATGCTTTTCCTATCTGTGCAATTCCAAACGGCAGTTTTTGTCGAGATGATCCCTGAACATTCAGGAAGTTGACAAATATTCCCTGAGCAGTTTCAGGTCGTAAATAAACAACAGCACTGCTGTCTTCAACCGGGCCGATAAAAGTTTTAAACATTAAATTGAATTTTCTTGCATCAGTAAATGTTCCTTTGTTGCCGCATTGAGGACAATTCAATTGTGCAAGAAGCAGTTTTGAAATTTCAGCATCTTCAACTAAAAGTGTAAACGGATTCTCCTGACCGGAATTATTAATCTTCTCATCAATTTTTTTTGTAAGTCTTTCATCACTATTTAAATTTACTTTCAGTTCTTGTATTGCTTTTTCTTTCTTTTTATCAGCATAAGAATCACCAAGAACATCAAGTCTGAAACGTGCTTTGCATTGTTTGCAGTCAATCATCGGATCGGTGAAATTTTCAACATGACCCGAAGCTTCCCAAACTCTCGGATGCATTAAAATAGATGCATCGATGCCTTCAATATCTTCGCGGTAAGTCATTGTCTTCCACCATTCGCTTTTGATGTTGTTTAACAGCTCAACGCCAAGTGGACCGTAATCCCAGCAGCCATTAAGTCCGCCGTAAATTTCACTCGACTGGAAAACAAATCCTCTTCTCTTTGCAAGAGATACAATTTTTTCTAAAAGATTTTCCTGGCTATTGTTTTTATTAGAAAT
>JANWIS010000059.1 GCA_025449775.1 Ignavibacteriaceae bacterium | reverse complement strand
TCCGCCTCTGTTCCAGATTACGCATGGGAATTTCTTTCCTTTATTTTCTTTTGGATAAGAAAGATATCCTTTTACTTTTAACCCGTCGGAGAGATAAGTTATTTTTTCGCAGACAGTAATATCAAGAATTTCCTGTCCCCAGCCGCTTGCAATCAATTTGTTCTGGGCTTCACTTAAAATTATTTCTTCCCTGTCAAGTATTACAGTCTTCTCGATGCTCATACCCGTAAGCCTCTGGCTTAAATTTATATTGTCATTACTATATTAACTCCTCAAATATCGGGATTTATTGAATGGCTCAAAAGAAAAGGAAAAAGAAACAGGAAGAAACTCAGCTTCAAAAAAAAAGTTTAAAGTCTTTGATTATGA
Source organism: Ignavibacteriaceae bacterium (assembly GCA_025449775.1). Lineage (GTDB taxonomy): Bacteria > Bacteroidota > Ignavibacteria > Ignavibacteriales > Ignavibacteriaceae > IGN2. The sequence continues at coordinate 10,909 of JANWIS010000059.1, read as the reverse complement.
AAGCAGGAATAGCAACAGTAGCTGTACTTACTGCGATTTTTTTCATCTTTAATAAATGCGGTGATGAGAATAATGATATGCAATACTATAAATTTAAAAAAGAAGGTGAGCTGACTTTCACTGACTCAACACAAAATCTTAAAATTAAAATTAATATTGAAATTGCAGAAGATGAATACGAAAGACAGCTTGGATTGATGAACAGGCAAAGTATGGAAGAGATGCAAGGGATGCTTTTTATTTTTCCTGAAGAAAGATATCAATCTTTCTGGATGTTGAATACGCTCTTTTCATTGGATATGCTGTTCATCAATAAACAGAACAAAATTGTCACAATACATAAAAACACCACACCGCTTTCTCAGCAAAGTTATCCTTCATCCAAACCGTCAATTTATGTTTTAGAGGTTGTAGCTGGATTTACAGACAGGCATAATATTAAAGAAGGAGATGTTATTTACTGGATGGGATCTAAACTTCAAAAACCTAATTTGTGATTTAAGATTTGCCGTATAATTCTTCTTCGACCAGTTCACAAATGATATGAGCTACCGTGATATGACCTTCCTGAATTCTTTGAATATTAGAAGAAGGAATAATTATTTGAAGATCACCCAGATGTTTCATCTTTCCAGCTGTGCCACCAAGAAAGCTAATCACTTTAATTCCCATTAATTTAGCTTTAATCGCGGCTCGCAATACATTCTCAGAATTTCCACTCGTTGAAATTGCTAAGAGTACATCACCCTCATTTCCCAAGCCTTCTAAACTTCTTTCAAAAATATTTTCAAATCCGATATCATTGCCCCCGGCAGTTAAGCTTGAAGTATCGGTTGTCAAAGCAATTGCAGGCAGTGCCGGTCTTTTAATATTATGACTTAATCGAATCATCAATTCGGTAGCAATATGCTGGCAATCTGCAGCACTACCGCCGTTTCCGCAAAGTAAAAGCTTATTTCCTCCTTTGAAACATTCAGTTAAAAGTTTTACTGCAGTTTGGATTTCCCTGACAAGGAGATCCTTTATCTTTAGTTTAGTTTCCGAACTTTCAATTAATGAATCGACAATAAATTTCTTTGCATCCATAAATATATTTTTTGTTTAAAAGAAGAATCCCGCCAAAGCGGGAAAAACAATCCGTGAATAATGAGTTACCTAAACCTCAACAGGTAATTTAAGATGAACTGCATTTGCAAAATCTTTAATCAGATACCAGTTATTTTCATCTTCGAAAAAATTTCCTGTAACAATTACGCTTGCACCATTCTCAACTTTTTTTCTTGCTGTTTGCGGATCCCTGATTCCACCGCCAACAATTACCGGGACCGAGCATTCTTCTGAAACAGCTCTTACCATTTCATCGGGCACAGAATCCTGAGCTCCTGAACCAGCTTCAAGATAAATTAATTTCATCCCGAGATATTCACCAGCAAGTGCTGTGGCTGCTGCGATTTCAGGTTTATTCCTTGGAACCGGTAGACTACCACTCATATAAACAGCAGTGGTAGTTACACCGGATTCTATAAGTATATAACCTGTGGATATTGGTTCAACTTTTGCTCTTTTGATTATAGGGGATGCCATTACGTGTTTACCTATCAAATGTTCCGCGTTTCTGCCACTTATGACCGACAAAAAAAGTATGGCGTCGGCAATTGACGATATCTGGTTGATACTTCCCGGAAAAATTATTGCCGGGAGCGAAGACTCTATCTTTATTTTTTCAATAAAAGAATCTATATCTCCATTAATCAGCAGACTTCCACCGATCAGGAAACCATCTGCCCCTGATTTCTCGCAGTGCCTGATAAACGGAATAAGTTTTGCATCTGAAATCTTGTCGGGATCCAGCAGAACCAGGTAAGCAGCGCCTTTTGATTCAATTGTATTTAACAGGTAATTGTAAGTTTTCATATAAGATAATCTTCCCGATTTTATCGGTAATGAAATATATGAAAATTGATTTTATTAAGAAAGAAATTGATGACCTGCGTTAAATATTTTAATCAGGATAATCTTATAGAATTAGCATATTAACAATTTACTGGAAAATTTTCAGGGAAAAATATCACCATAAACAAAACGGACAATACTTATCAAATCACAATCCTGGGTTATTGAATAAATGTGTACAATGGGGAAGATAATTGCAATAGCCATTCCTAAAGGTGGAGTTGGAAAAACTACAACCGCAATTAATCTGGCAATTGCTTTATCACAATCAGGTAAAAAAATTTTATTGATCGATTTAGATCCTGCTGGTTCGTGTTCATCAGGTTTAGGGATTAATAAAGACGAAATAAATATTGACATTTTTAATATTCTACAATTCAATGCATCATTCCAGCAAGCTATTCTGAATACAGGTATTAATAACCTTGATTTCATTCCGCTTAAACATTTAACATATCTCGATGAAATAAGATTGGGGAAAGTTGCGTCAAACGAACAATTATTTAAAAATATTATCAGACCGGAAGCGCTCTCGTATGACTATGTAATTATTGATTGTCCACCATACCTAACTGGTACAACAAATTCGGCACTTGTTGCTGCCGATTCTATACTTATCCCTGTAATGCCCGGGCAATTTTCTATTGATGCCGTTTCAAAAATTTTTTCTCACCTCAGAACAATTCATCGAACACATAATCCTGAATTAAAGATAGAAGGTATTCTTTTAACTATGTATGAATTCAATACCAACGTTTCGTTTGCGGCAAAGAAGGAATTGTTTAGAAAATATCCGGAACATATTTTAAATACATCAATTCCTAAAAATGCCACGGTTGGTGAAGCTTCAATCAATAACAAGCCATTGCTTATTTTTGAACCGAATGCCAGGGCTGCTAAAGCTTACACCAAGCTTGCTACGGAATTAATGGAAAGAAAGGATTTATTTAGTCTGGTACGAAGTGCCTGATTAGTGCTCAGATTTATGGAGGGCGAGTGAAGAAAATTACGGTTTACGAAAAACCAACATGTTCAACCTGTCAAAAAGTCTCAAAAGCTTTAATAGAAAATGGAGTCGACTTTGAAAAGGTTAATTATTATATAGATCCGTTCTCTAAAGCAAAGTTGAAATCTTTACTGAAAAAAATGAAGATGAAACCATCGGACCTTTTAAGAAAAAAAGATGATAAATACAAAGAGCTTAAACTTGATGAAAAAAATTATACTGAAAAAAAAATTTTAGATCTGATGATTAAATATCCTGACCTTGTTCAAAGACCGATAGTTGAAATTGGAAAAAAAGCAATTCTTGCAAGACCTGCCGAAAAAATAAATCAACTTTTCTGATTAAATCATTAATTAATTGGTTTAAAACCGTCCCCCCTCCCTCTCTTACGAGAAGAGAAAGAGTTTTACGGGGGACGTTAGGGTGAGGGATAGTATTTTATCAATAGTTTCTGATAAATACAAATTGTCCGTAATTTTTAAACATTTGAGCTTATCTGTTGAAATATCATTCTGGTTTATTAATAAAAGAGAATATTACTATCCACAACATTATTTTAACTGGTAAAAAATAATTTCTTATTTTTATAGCAAAAAGGATTTAATGATGATTAGTAAAGAACTGCTTGAAATACTCTGCTGTCCAGAAACTAAAGCTGACCTTGTTCTTGATGGCAACTCGCTGGTTTCAACAGATAAAAATACAAGACGACGTTACCGTATCGAGGATAATATACCGGTGATGTTGATTGATGAATCGGAACAGCTTTCAATTGAAGAATGGAAAGAGATAATGAAAAGACATGGTAAAGCAACTGATTAAATTATACGCGAATTAAAAAATTCTCAACCGCAGATTGTTAAACTGAGAAATTATTTACCTCCTGTTTATTGCCCGCAATTAAGTATCTTTTAAACATAATTTTAAAAAACTTTAATCGATTTTTTTCTTAAGGTCAGATAAAATGGATCCAATCAACATCATTGTGCTTCTAAACATAATCGGAACTTTTGGTGCAAATATTTCCGGAGCGAAACGAGGATTAAAATCGACTGTTTCGGAAATACGTGAAAAACCAAAAACATTTCTGCAAAAGTTGCCGCCTGTTGTTTCGATGCTTTCACTTGTGGCGTTGATTCTGGCAGTATTCCAGATTGGAACTCTGGAATACCTTGAAGATTACAAGATTATCCGTTACATCGGTTTGATTGTTTACCTTGTTTTTTCCTGGATCCAGGTTTGGTCATTTAAAATTCTTGGAGATAATTACTCACAGGATATTATGATAAAAAAACATCATGACTTGATCACAAAAGGACCTTTTAAATTTATACGTCATCCCCAATACATTTGCCAGATACTTCTTGATATTGGAGCAACAGCGGCTACATTCAGCTATATAGTCGGCGGACTCGCACTGATTGAAATTCCGATATACATAATGAGAGCTTCTTTAGAAGATAAGCTTCTTGCAAAACATTTCGCTAATAAATTTTCTGATTATAAGAAGAAAAGCGGTTTTATGATTCCTTTCATTGGATAGGTTTATAATCCGGATGAAAAAAATATTTATTACATTCATGTTTTTTCTTTCTGCTGAGCTACTGCTGGCTCAACAGAGTCAGAATATCACTGTAGTTACAAAAGAAGGAAATAAAAATTTAACTGCCTGGCTGCGTGAAGGGATCATTTATATCCCAATTGCAGAATTGGCTAAAGTATTATCCATAAATTATTTTGAAAATGAAAAAACAGGTAAAGTAGAACTTAAATCAAACTACCTGCTTTTAAAATCAACTCCGAAGAATCCTTTTTTAATAGTCACACCACGAGCAACTGGAGTTCCAAAAGTCTATCAGCTTCCAACATCAACTTATGTAAGGGATGATAAAACTTATATTCCACTTCTTTTTTCTATCAGCCCTTTGGAAGCTATTCTTGAACGTGAATTGGTGTTAGAAAAAAATAACAAGCTTATTCTTGGTGAAAAAATTTCATCTCCGTTCGAAGGCAAGCAATGGATGTACGATAATCCTGATCTTCCACCAACAACCGGATATGGAATTACAGGATTGTCGATCACTGAAAAAACAAACGGTGCCCTTGTCCGAATACATACTAAATCGAGGATTCCATCATATTACAGCTCATTTAAAGATGGTGAGCTGATGATAATTTTCAGAAAAGTTAATGCGGATGTTGAAAAGACAAGCAGAAGTTCAGTAAGCGGTCTTTTGCAAAAAATAGAAACAAGAAATGTTGGAACCGATGTTGAGTTTAAATTCAAAGTAGGAAGTGAATACTCAACTCACGATGTAATGAATGCGCCCGGAAGTAATGATATAATTATTACAATCCACAATAAAGTCTTCAATAAAAATGGACAAACAAATAAGAGTTCGGATAAATGGAGTTTCGATGTTGTAGTAATTGATGCCGGGCATGGAGGAAGGGATCCCGGGGCAATCGGGATAGATAAGCTGAAAGAAAAAGAGGTCACTCTTTCTATTGCACTAAAACTCGGTGAGCTGATGAAAAAAGAAATGCCTGATGTAAAAGTTGTATATACCAGGAAAGATGACAGCTTTGTTGATCTTTATAAACGCGGTAAAATTGCAAACGAGAATAATGGAAAACTATTCATTTCAATCCATTGCAACTCGACAAAGAAAAAACCAACCGATGTTAATGGTACAGAAGTTTATCTTTTAAGACCGGGAAGAACTGAAGAAGCAATTGATATTGCTGAAACTGAAAACAGTGTAATTGAATTTGAGGACAACCCTCAGCGATATGAAAAACTTACGGACGAAAATTTTATTCTCGTAAGTATGGCTCATTCTGCCTATATGAAATACTCTGAAAAATTTGCCGAGTTGCTTCACAAAGAATTCGATGCCAATCTGAAATTAAAATCACGCGGAGTTAAGCAAGCTGGTTTTTATGTTCTTGTTGGTGCGTCAATGCCGAGTGTGCTTATTGAAACCGGATTTATATCAAACAAAGACGATGCTAAATTTCTAAAAACTGCTGTCGGACAAAAACAAATGGCTGAATGCATCTTCAGTGCAATAAAAACTTACCGTGGTTTTTATGAAAAAGAAATTGAAGCGGATTTACAGTGAGCAAATCAGTAATTGAATTCATTTTAAATCAGTAAAATTTTCTTATTAAAGCTGTGATTTTTATCAATATTTATATGAATCTTCCAACTGCTTTATTTCATCATATCAGCGCAAATATTTAATAACAATCAAGGGTTCATTTAATGAAAAACGTAGTTGAAGGAAACGATTTTAATTTTGAGCAGGAAGTTTTGAAATCGGATACACCAGTTTTAGTGGATTTTTGGGCACCGTGGTGCGGTCCATGCAGAGCAGTTGCACCGGTAGTAGAACAAATTGCAAACGAATACCAGGGTAAGTTAAAAGTCGTTAAGCTTAACACAGACGAAAACCAGAATACTGTAATTACATATGGCATCAGAAGCATTCCAACTCTTGGAATATTTAAAGATGGTCAGGTTGTGGATGCAGTGATCGGGGCTGTTCCAAAAAGATTTTTAGAGGAAAAACTTAAACCATATCTCGTTAATATTAATTAAATCATTTGAAGGCGGGAATACCCGCCTTTTTAATTTACCTTTTCTATCTTTTCAACTATCAATCAAAAGTTATTGTGAAGTTTTATTTTTGACGGTATTAATTTAGTGTTGTAAATTGAAACGGATTAATTTTAACTTGAATTCAACATTGATCACATTGATAATAATTTTAAAGGATGAAATATGAAAAAAAGTTTTACTTTCATTTTTATAATCATCATTACACTTATCGGGTTTCTAACCACCAGCATTTTCAACCTGAACACCTCTGAAATAAAAAAACAAGAAAAAATTTCAGGCGCATATAATGCTTTGGAATTCTGGAATATGGTCAGAGCTTATCCGGAAAAAGAAATTTCATCCGAAGGATTTTTCAACGCATTTGAAGAAATGATGCAGATGAGATTGGATAAACAAGAAACTTTTATCGGATCTCAATGGACTGCCATAGGACCTCACAATACAGGCGGCAGAACAAATGCAATCACATTCAATCCTCAAAACCCGAATACAATTTATGTTGGATCTGCAAGCGGCGGTTTATGGAGAAGTTACTCGGCTGGAGTTGGTGTTGATGCCTGGCATTATGTTCCAACTGGTTTCCCTGTTCTTGGAGTAAGTTCTATTGCAATAGTTCCAAATGATTCCAACACAATTTATATTGGAACAGGAGAAGTTTATAATTACAATGGTGCCGGGCACGGTGCAGCGTACAGAGATTTGAGAGGCACTTATGGTATAGGAATTTTAAAAACCACCGACGGCGGACAAACGTGGAGTAAAGTTCTCGACTGGTCATACAATTCCGAAAGGGGTATATGGGCTGTAAAAATTAACCCGTTAAATTCAAACACAGTTTGGGCGGCAACTACAGAAGGTATTTACAGATCTTATAATGCAGGATTAACCTGGCAGCAAGTGAATAATATAATTATGGGAATTGATCTTGTTATTAACCCGGCAGATACAAACATAGTTATTTCTTCACATGGCAACTTTGCTAGTCCAGGATTCGGAATTCACCGTACCACAGATGGCGGTACAACCTGGAATCATATCACAACAGGATTACCTTCCTATTATGAAGGAAAAATATTACTCGAATTATACAACTCAAATCCAAATATAGTTTATGCAAGCATCGGGAATGGTTTCTCATCATCAAATGGTGCGAGCTGGCTTTGTAGATCAACAAATGCAGGATTAACTTGGACGATTCTGACACAGACAGATTATTCACAGCATCAGGGCTGGTTCTCACACGATGTTGCAATTGATCAATGGAACCAGAATAACCTTATTGTAATAGGAATTGCAGTTTGGAAATCTACAAACGGCGGAACAACTATTGTTCAAAAATCTGATGGCGGACTAACTCTTGGAAGACCACCTGTCGGTGGACCTGAAGGCGGACCAGGATACACGCATGCTGACGCTCATGTTGTTGTTCAGCATCCAACACTACAAAATGTTTTTTATGTTGGTACTGATGGGGGTATATTCAGAACAACAGATCTTGGTGAAACATTTCAATCCTGTAACGGTAGATATCAGACCACACAGTTTTACAATGGCACATCAAGCTCACAAACTGATTCACTAAAAACAATGGGTGGTTTACAGGATAACAGCACAGTAATTTATGATGGTGATCTTGCCTGGATAAGAACAATCGGAGGTGATGGAAGCTGGACATCAACAGATCCGAATAACGATAATAACGTTTATGCATCGTGGCAGTTTCTTAATATGCTGCGTTCTACAAATGGAGGAAATAACTTCTCAACCATAACACCACCGAATAGTAACTTTACTTCTTTCATTGCTCCATTCAGATCCTTCAATGGAAATAGTGCTATTCTTTATGCCGGAAGAGATAAAGTTTTTAAATCAACTAATTCAGGAACAAACTGGACTGCAACTAACGGAAATCTTTCTTTAGATGGCAATCCTGCTATTGCTATGGAAATGAGCTACCAAAGCAGTGATAAAGTATATGTTGCAACAGCACCATCTCAATCAACAAGAGGAAATATTTTCAGAACGACAAATGGAGGAACCAACTGGACAAATATTACAGGATCACTTCCGGATAGATTTCCATCCGACATTGCAGTTGATCCTTTAGATGATAACATTGTTTATGTAACTTTTTATGGTTTTGGAACTGGTCACGTTTTTAAATCCATGAATAGCGGTGTTAGTTGGACTGATATCAGTAACAATCTTCCTGATATTCCAACACCATCTGTTATTGTAGATCCTAACAATGTCAATCACATTTATGTTGGCACTGATGTCGGAGTTTTTGTATCTACAAGCGGTGGTAATAATTGGATGGATTTTAATGATGGTCTGATAGACGGCGCACAAGCTATGGATTTGAATATTACAACTGCTAACAATGTCATCAGAATAATGACGCATGGAAGAGGTGCATTTGAAAGAAAGCTGCTCAGTACAATTATAACCGGAAATGATAACGAACCATCTGTTGTAAAGAATTTTCAGCTCGAACAAAATTATCCGAATCCGTTTAATCCAACTACAAAGATCAGCTGGCAATCTTCAGTCAGCAGTTTTCAAACTCTGAAAGTTTATAATTTACTTGGCAATGAAGTAATAACACTTCTTGATGAGTTTAAACCGGCAGGAAAATATGAAATTGAATTTGATGGAACAGGACTGCCAAGCGGAACATATTTTTACCGGATTGAAGCTGGTAATTATACCCAGACAAAGAAAATGGTTTTATTAAAATAATAAGGGATGGAAATAAAATAAAAAATAAGGCGATCATACCGATCGCCTTTTTGTTTTCAACAGGATCAAAAAATTATTTCAGTAGTATCATTTGCCATGTTTCAACAAGATTTCCTGCTAGTATCTTATATTTAAATCATCAACTTTTTACAGTGCGGGTTTTACAATTGTATTGCCAGCTAATGTTATTCCAGCAATGCGTGCTAATAATCTACCTTCAACTGTTGCACCTGTGCCTAGTGTGATCGATTGATCAGCCATTATGGTACCCTTGAAGACAGAGGTCGTTCCAAGAGTTGCTGAAGTGCCAACCTGCCAAAAAATGTTTGAAGCTTTTGCGCCGCCGGTCAAGATAACTTTGCGCCCCGATGTTGTAATAAGTGTTGATGCAATCTGAATTATGAAAACAGCATTCGCGTTTCCTCTTGCATCAAATGTAAGATTACCCGAAGATATTTCAAGTGATCCGCTTGATTTATAGAGACCTGGTGTCAGAGTAAGCCCGCCAATATTTCCTGAAAGAAGTACTATATCAGTTGCCGTACGTCCCGCTGCATCATTATAGGCTGTTGTCAGATCACCTTTTGCGGTTGTTAACATGACAGGTACTGGCACAGGATCATCAGCAGCATATATTATCCCAGTTACTTCGGTTAAACCAAATCCGGTAATGAACGATCTTGCAGCCGGACTTAACCCGATATTTCCGGTAATAGCGGATGTTGGTATATTGGATACTAAAGAACCAGCCAGCACTACAAAACCTGTAATTGATTGAAGGTTGATAGTTGGCTGCACTGTGGTTTGAACTGGTATTGGGGATGGACCTGTTACATTCTCATCATCACTGCATCCAGCGACAGACAATAATAGTACTGCGGCCGTTAATGGAATGCTGAGAAAGCGCATCCATTTGTTTGAAAAATCGATTCTATTTCTTAGATCGGTATTCATTTGATTCTCCTAAAAATTTTGTTATGAACATTGAAGACTGTTAGTGGTCTATCAATTACTGCATCAACATAGATTGAAATGAACGGGATACCAATAGAGCAAGAGGATGAAAAAAGGATTAGTCAGTTGAGGTTGGTATTTGCCTTTTGGGAATTATCATTAGGGTTTGGAAAGGATTATTTGAAAAAATTACTTTATTAGTTGAGTGTTTTTTGGACGGTAGGCCAACTCTATATTAATAGGTAACTGACTTGAATAAAGAAGAAATCCCCTTTTCATACGACTATAAAAGGAGCTCAAAAAAAATTATTCCATAAGCAATTGCCCTCCGGAGTTTTATCGAAGCAGAATCATTTTCTTTGTCTTAATAAAACTGCCTGCTTGCAGCTTGTAGAAATAAATTCCGCTTGATAATCCCGAAGCATCAAAATTAATTTCATAATTTCCTGCAGGTTTTTCTTCATTAACTAATGTTGCAACTTTCTCACCAAGTAAATTGTAAACAGCCAAATCTACAATTCCATCTTCAGCAATTGAATATTTGATCGATGTGACCGGGTTAAATGGATTTGGGTAGTTCTGTTCAAGCGAAAATTTAAAAGCAGGTTCGGTTTCGTTTAAAACATCAG
>JANWIS010000058.1 GCA_025449775.1 Ignavibacteriaceae bacterium | reverse complement strand
TATCGTAAACTTTAATCTTTTCAAAATTTTCCATGTCATCATAAACTAACATTTTTTTGTTACCACCGACAATGATTCTTCTAATCTTAACAGGTGATACCCAATTGACATGAAAGTGAGCAAAACAATTATCTTCAAAATAAATGCAAATGTGAGCTAAGTTTTCCTGACCATTATAATTGGCTATTCCGTTTGCTGCCAGGGCTTTTACTTTATGTTTTTCAAGAAAATATGACATTATTGATAAATCGTGTGGTGCAAGATCCCAGATAACATTTACATCTTTCTGGAATAAGCCAAGGTTTATTCGTTCCGAATCAAAATAAATTATATCTCCCAATTCATTTTTATCTATGAGTTCTTTTATTTTTCTTACTGCACCATTATAAATAAAAGTATGGTCAACAAAGATTTTAAGATTTTTTCTCTCTGCAATTTCAATAAGCTCTTCTGCTTCTTCAGATGTTGCAGTAAATGGTTTTTCAACCCAGATATGTTTTCCGGCTTCAAGAGATTTTTTTGCAAATGAATGATGAGTTTCTACGGGAGTGGATATTACGATAATATCAAGGTCACCATTGATGAGTGCACTGCAATCGTTACTTAGTTCTGCTGCAGGAAATTTTTCTTTAATTACTTTGAGTCTGTTTTCTCGCAAATCACAGGCAACTACTTTCGAAACATCTTTGTGTGCAAGAAAATTTCTAACGAGATTGGGTCCCCAATAACCTAAACCTATTACCCCTACTTTCATATTACTGCCTCCAGAAATATAAATCTATTTTGAAAATTGTAGATTACTTCGCTCCCCTGGCAGTTAATATCGCTGGAATTGTTTGAAAAATCAACTGAAGATCGAACCACGGAGACATATTATTCATATAATATAAATCGAGAACAACACTTTCCTTAAAAGAAACTGAACTTCTGCCCCAAACCTGCCAAACTCCAGTGCATCCGGGAATAATATTGACTCTTCTTTTCTGCCATTCATCGTAATTTTCGTATTCATAGGGCAGACAGGGACGAGGACCAACAAGACTCATATCTCCCTTGATCACATTAAAGAGTTGAGGTAATTCATCAAGGGAAGTTTTCCTTATTAATTTACCTATCCAGGTTACACGTTTATCATTAATTATTTTTGTTTTTAAAGACTCATCTTTCATAAAATTAATCATCTGTTCTACACGCTCTTCATCTGATTCATCAGTTATCTGCATAGATCTGAACTTATAAAACTTGAATTCTTTACCATACTTTCCGATACGTGTCTGAGTGAATAATATATTGCCCGGTGATGATATTTTTATGAATAATGCAATAAAAAGAAGAAAAGGTGATAACAAAATCAATGCAATAATTGAAAAGCTAATATCGATCGATCTTTTCATCGCCATTGTAAATGAATTGTTATAATGAGTTGATACATCAATTACAGGGACATCAATATATTTTTCTGTATTCATTCTTCGTGCAACAATATCGAATAATTCAGAAGTGACCTTCACATTCGATTTCAGAGTTTTACAACGATCAATAAGATCAAGTGTTATTTCAATATCTTCATTATCATCATTTACTATTATTTCATCAACGTCATGCTCTCGAACTATTTCTTCTATCTGGTTAATATTTCCCAAAACTTTTTTGCCAATGACTACTTCAGAATTAATTGGCTTATCATTATGTGTATTTATAAAGCCAACTATATTTAATCCAATAGGGTTTTCATACATTAATTTTGTTGCAAGTAATTTACCTGATTTCCCATCACCGATAATAATAACATTTCTTTTGAAACTTGTATGACTGAATTCGAGGAACAAAAATCTTAAAGCTTCTATTCTGAGTATATACAGTAATGGTAAAACTATAAGTACGAAAACAAAAACCAGGAATCTAGAATCAAGTGCATTGGATGTTTCCAGTAATAAAGAAACAAGAACGATGTTCAGGGCTCCGTAATATATAGTCTTTATAAGATGGGCAAGGTGTGCGGCCCTGGTTATAATAATGTTGATTTTATATAAACCATTGTATTGAAATACAGCAATGAACACGAGTGAAAGTAAAAAGAATACAAATACAATCAGGGGATGATTGCTTATAAACATGAAAAAGCTCAGCCCGCCATCTTTTCTTAAAAGATAAGCTGCAACAGTGAAGCTGATAAACATTGTAAAGAGATCAACAATACCATAAAGGTATTTGTAAGATGGTAATTTTTTCATAAAGTGAAAGTTGTTATGCCCTCTAAGAGTACGGTTTATGCTGAAAATACGTTTAAGTAATTCAACTCAAGACTAAAACTATGCCATATACGAAATCATTTTATTTATTTTTTTGAACCAAAAAAAATTTTCTTACTCAACTCAAGTTCCAAAATGAGAACCTAACTATAGAAGTGACAGAATAATGAGACAAAACCTAATAACTTAAAAGGGTTATAGAGATTATCCGAAGTACAGCTTCCATCAGCTGAAATTATTTTCGCGGGACAGAGTTTTTATGAAGAAAGAACGACTACTTTAAAATTATTTGCTCTTAAAGAATGTTTTTATCTTATCAGCTACGTACTCAATTTGATCTTCTCTAAGTTCAGGAAACATTGGAAGAGATAATCCGCTCTCTGCAAGAACTTCAGTCACTGGAAAATCTCCAGGTTTATAACCAAGATGTTTAAAGCAATTCTGCATATGCAGAGGAATCGGGTAGTGTAACCCTGTTGATATTTTATTTTCCTGAAGAAATGTTTGTAACTCATCTCGCGTTTGTTGATTCTTTTGTCTATTACCGGCATTTACTCTAATCACATAAAGATGATAAACATGTTTGTGTGCGGGCATTTCTTTGGGCAATGAGATTTGCTCAAGATTTCCAAGTAACTCCCTGTATTTAGCAGCGACCTTTCTTCTTGCATCCGTCCATTTATTTAAGTGTTTTAGTTTAACACCCAATACTGCCCCTTGAATTCCTTCCATCCTGTAATTATGACCATAAATTTCATGATGATATTTTTTCGACTGACCATGCTCACGTATTTTTTTAATCTTTTCAGCGATCACATCATTGTCGGTTGTTACTGCACCACCTTCTCCAAATGCACCAAGGTTTTTTCCGGGATAATAACTGAATGAACATATCTCTGAAAGTCCGCCAATTTTTTTTCCTTTATATTCAGCAAGATGAGCCTGGGCTGCATCTTCAACTAAATGAATATTGTGTCCAGCAGAAACCTTTTTTAATGCATCCATATCTGCCGGTTGGCCATAAAGATGAACGGCAACTACTGCTTTAGTATTTTTATTAATCGCTCCGCTGATTTTTTCCGGATTTATATTATAACTTTCATTATGGCAATCAACCAGTTTAATTTCTGCACCGCATAAAGTAGCTCCCCAGGCTGTAGCAATAAAAGTATTTGCTGGAATAATCACTTCATCACCTGCTCCAATTCCCAAGCCCCAAAGTGCAAGATGATTTGCATCAGTACCAGAGCTTGTACCAAGACAATGTTTTACCTGGTGTGCTTTTGCAAATTCTTTTTCAAAATCAGCAACTGCAGGTCCTAAAATAAAAGCCGTATTATCCAACACTTGTTGAATAGCTGAATCAACTTCCTGTTTAATTGATTTGTATTGAATTTTTAGATCTAAAAAAGGAACTTCCATTTTAAATTCTCCATGATAAATCAGATATTAAATAACTTTTTAGGACGACAAATATACAATAAGTATACAAATCGAGTTATCAGGTCAGTCATAATCTTTATGTTATTTTTTTGTTTGAGTTTAATCGGAAAAACCGAAAGAAAATTGATTTGTTTTTAAGCCAAATAGTGAGAAAAAGCTCTTTCAGAAATTAACTGAGCTTCATCTTATTTTGCATCAAATAAATCAAATATTCTCATTTTAGTATTTATTAGGCTCAATAATTCATTTCATTTTATAAAAATATGATCTTCGCTGGCATAAATGTTGTCATTCCGGTGTGAATGTGTTTAATATAACAAATAACCGATTTTATTGTAATTGTATGTTTCGATATTTAATGATATTTATTGGATCGCTGTTTAAGTTTAAAGTTGTGTCGTAAACCCCAAAACTAATTTTATAAATGAGATATATACTCCGGATTTTACTTTTAACAATTGTCTATAATACATACCAATTATCCGCTCAACAATTAATTCCTGGTGATGGTGTAAGATTAACTTTTATGGATATTACTGACGAAATTTCCGGCGATTATTTTATTCAGCCTGATGGAAGATTACAATTGCCGTTTATTGGGATAATCAGTACTACAAATAAGCAATTTCCTGTAATAAGAGATGAGATTTTTGCTAAGTATGATTCGTTATACAGGAAACCGGAATTGACGATACTTTCGTTGTTCAGAATTAATATTCTTGGTGAAGTTTATAAACCGGGTTACTATTATGTAACCGAGGAAGAGCGTTTCACAAGTATTCTTGCTTTAGCTGGCGGAGTTACAGGAAGTGCAGATCTTGAAAGTATTACGATACTAAGAAGTGAAGAAGAAATTTTACTTGATGTTGAAACAATTATGCACGAAGGCGAAACTGCAGAAGATTTTGGACTTCAATCCGGTGACCAGATATATGTTCCGAGATCATTTTGGGCAGACACCGGAAGATTTACATGGATCTTTACAGCTATTGCTACAATGGTCACAGTAATAGCGATATTTTTAGCAAACTAAAAAATTATTGAGAGAAATAAGAGAACCAAATGGTAAGGCAATCAAGAAATAATTCAAATCAAAACGGGAAAGAGAAATCACTCCTGGAAATTATTCATATACTTTATAAAAGGAAGTGGATAATATTTATTAGTGTAGCAGTAACCTTAACTATTGCATACATCAATACTCTTAAAACAATTCCGATTTATGAGTCAACTGTTATTCTGAAAAAAGAAATGGGTGAAAGAAGTAATTTCAACGGCGATTTTATGGAAATCGTTAAAATGCAAACTCAGGATGAAGTTGAAACTGAAATTGAGTTGGTAAAAACTGTTGAAGTTCTCGGCAAAGTTGTTCAGGATTTAAATTTATTTATTCGTTATGATAAATTAGAATCACCAAAAGGTAATACACTCACATTAAATAAACCAGCTTTGGATTTTACCAATCCTAAATTCCATTTGACCCAGTTACCCTTTCAACTGCCTGAATTTGTTTCAGTCAGTTTGTATGATTATGACAGGTCATCAAGTTATTTTATAAAGAGAGATGATGAAAATAGTTTTGGTATTTACGATGGAGTTTCAGAAAAGCTGATACAAAAAGCAGAAATAGCAGATTTGGATACTGCATCTGAAAATAATTTTTCAGATGAATTTTTAATTGAGAGTTCAACACCTTCCATTTATGATGGCAATACAAAGCAATTAATTTTTGATGCACCGGCTGCAAAGATAGAATTGAATTGGGCTGAAGTTCCGGTTGGAAGTAAATTCTATTTTACATTCAATAGTTTTAATGATGCAATTGCCGGACTTAGTGCTCAAATATCAGTTGGGAAAACAGGTAAAACTACTCTGTTCACTGTATCAGTAAAGTCTCCTTCAGCATATACTTCTATGGCACTTGCAAATAGTGTTGTTGATAAGTTTCGTGAGTCAAGGATTGATCAGCAGAAACAAACTATCCGGTATTCATTTAACTTTGTTGATGAGCAGCTTCATGATATGCAATCAAAACTTCGGGGTGCTGAAGACAATCTGAGTAGTTTTAAATCAAACAGTCAGATTATTACAATCGATGCAAGCAGTCGTGAAGTCGTACAGTTTCTTAGTACACTGGAAGCAGAGAAAATGAGTACAGAACTCAAGCTGAACGAGTATAAGAATAAGCTAGAAGATATGAAGAAGCAAATGGAGATCAGCGGATACTTCGATCAGAATTTTCTGACTTCTGATGGTTCAGGTTCGTACGGTGATCCTTTTACTTCCTTATTAAGTCAAGTAGCTGACCTTGAATTAGAAAGACTGGATCTGCTTCAAAAAAGAACTGAAAATCATCCAGATGTTATTGCTCTTGATGAACAGATAAAATTAGCAAAACAAAAGTTATCTTCTTACAATCAGAATACTCTCACTGCTTATCAGATCCTTATCAATACTTTGGAGAAAAAAAGAAATGACATTGTTGGAATGATGTCAAAGTATGAGGGGAGATTGGAACGGTTACCAGATCAGGAAAATAAATTTGCTCAGCTGCTCAGGGAAAAAGATGTTTACGAAAAGATGTTCACACTTCTGCTGGATAAAAGAGAAGAGATGCGAATGGCCGAACTCTCAAAACTTCAGGATATTATTGTTATAGATCCTGCAAGAGAATCACTAGTCCCGGCTCCATCTCATAAAATGTTCAGCTTCCTGATTGCGATAGTGCTTGGCTCATTTGCAGGAGTATTAATAATTTTCATCGTTGAGCTGAAGAACAGCAAACTGGTCAATCTGGATGAATTAGAGGCTGACTTTCAAATTCCGATATTGAGTATTATTCCAAGATATACAAGAGCATTAAGAAATAAAATTTCCAAAGCCAGTGATGCTAAAGAGAAATTCGTAAGCCTGATTGATGAGCAAAGTGGATTTAGAGAAACTTATAATCTCTTACGCACAAAAATTGATTTACAATTTTATGATAAAAAGAAGATCTTTATGGTTACAAGCTGTGAAGAAAATACTGGCAAATCTACAATTGTTAGTAACCTGGCAATATCCTTTGCACAGAATTCAAAACGAATATTGGTAATTGATTGCGATCTTAGAAAAGCGGGTCTGTCAAGAATATTCGATGTGGTAAATGAGAAAGATGGATTGATTGATTATCTATCAAAAGGAACACACCCAAAATTACATACGAGAGTTTCTAAAATGATCGATATTCTCCCCACGGGTGGTATGACTTTAGATTCAAGCAATCTTTTAAATTCAGAAAAAATGGAACACTTACTTAACATCATCGATATTTCAGCCTATGATTATGTTATTATAGATACTGCCCCTGTAACTAAAGTTGTGGACACATTAATTTTGGGTAAATATTTTCGAGATGCTATTTTGGTGGCACGACCTGATCTGTCCTTAAAAGAAAATGTAAATGGTGGTTTACAGGATTTAGCAGATGCAAAAATCAAAATAAGAGGACTGATAGCAAATGCTGCTGAGATCGAAAAATCCTACTACTATAAACATAGGTACGGATACGGTTATGGTTATTCATATGGAGAGAACGGTAAATCTTCCGGAAAAGGTCTTCGCAAGATTAGTTTGAGAAAAAAGAAAAACACACAGTTACCAACTCAAATCAAATTTTAATTTCATTTCTCCTCTTTTGTTAAGTAACCAAACTTTGTTGGCTTTGAATAATTTCTAATTCTCAAAGACAATACGTTCTGCAAATTTTCGTTTAATTCTTTGCTTTAAATCAGGCGAAAAATATGTTGTAGAATTAATTGAACTGACCAAAAAAAGTTTGTCTCAAGTTGAACATAAAATTTCGGTTGTTTTTCATTCTGAGAGGATTTGTATTTCATTCAGCACGTTCAAAAACCTTTTATTGGCATAAATCTTGAGTTTTCAGGTAAAATTTTAGTTTTTTAACACTTATAGAGGGCGTTACTTTCAAGAAAATTCAGGTTAAACGAATTATTTGGGGAAATCTTATCTGAAAAGTTTTGAATTTTTAGTTGAAGGGAACAATCTTTTTCCATCTGCACAAAACATTGGAATTACGTTAAAAATACAACTTATTTTTTCTTCAGGGAAGTTAAATGAGGTTAAATTCAAGGTGATAGGGAATTAAAATATATTTAGATTATTTTCGTGCAAACCCTCGGGCTTTAGGAACTATAAATGTCAAATTACATGGTAGAGAATATGAATTCAAATAATTGTTTTTCACACCTATCACAAAAGATGGGAAGCTTAACTTATTTGCCGGAGATTGCTTAATGACGAACAAATTAAGATGCTTTGTAATAGGTGAGGATTCGTTGTTGATAAAGTGCTGTGAAACTTTACTGGAAAAAGAACATACAATTCTCGGTATCGCCGCATCAAATCTTTCAATCCGTAAATGGGCGAAAGAAAAAACTATTAATGTTTATGAATTGAATTCATCACTTGGTAAAGAACTCACATCTAAAACTTATGATTATCTCTTTAGCATTACTAACCTATCAGTACTTCCTGATGAAATAATTAATTCTCCTAAAGTATCAGCAATCAATTTTCACGACGGGCCTCTGCCAAAGTTTGCAGGTATCAATGCAACTTCATGGGCATTGATGAATCAGGAAAAGCGTTATGCAATTACATGGCATGAAATAACAAGTGAAGTTGACAAGGGTGATATTTTAAAACAAGTTGAGTTCGATATTGAAGATGGAGAAATAGCTCTTTCACTCAATGCAAAATGTTTTGAAGCCGGTGCATCTGCTTTTGAAGAATTAGTGGATGAACTTGCCAATAGTACTGTTAAAAGAATCAAACAGGATTTTTCTAAAAGAAGTTATTTCGGAAAATATAAAAGACCAGTTGCAGCAGCGTTAATTGATTGGAATAACGATGCCGAAAAAATTCTTTCATTTGTTCATGCATTGAATTTTGGACGATACAGGAATCCACTTGGGCTTCCGAAAGTTAAAGTTGGGGAGAAGTTTTTCATAATTCCCGAAATTGAAATTACAAATACTAAATCAGGAAAAGTGCCGGGCACAATCACTTCTTCCAACGACAATAATATTCAGGTCTCAACTAAAACCAATGATGTAAAAATCAGCAAGGTTCTTTCAATAGATGGAACGCAAATTTCAATTTCAAATCTGGTTGAACAATTTTCATTGAAAACCGGATTCAATTTAAATCAGATTGACAGCGAAACATCCAAAAGTATAACTGATATAAATTCATCAATTACAAAGAAAGAAGATTATTGGGTTAAAGAGCTGACCGGATCGGAATTAATTAATATCAGTTATGCAAAAAGAAATTCAGGAACAGATAATCTTCCAAAGTATGTTGAAGAAAATCTAAGCATTGATAAAAAAGTTTTTAGTTCATTTTCAAGTAATGAAAACCAAGTTCCTGCATTTGTAACTTCTTTGTTCTCAATATTTATTGGTCGTCACAGCGGCAAGAACAACTTTTCGCTTGGTTTTTCCAATACAGAATTAATTAATAATGCTGCCAAAGTTGGAAATCTATTTGCTGACTTTGTTCCGGTTAAAATTGATTTTAACCCGGAGGAAAGCATTGGTTCGATAACAAAAAAGATAGTGGAGAAGCTTGCTGATACTTCAGCTTCTAAAACTTTTGTTAAAGATATTTTTGTTCGTTATCCCGAATTACATCCAGTCAAGAATGAAAGCAGTGAGCCTGTTTATCCGGTTGCAGTTGTGTTCGTCGATAGCAAATCTGAAGTAAAACCGCAGGACGGTAGTGTATTAACTTTTGCAATCTCATCCGATCTTAAAGATGTTAAGTTCATCTTTGATTCCAATTCAATATATCAAGAAGATTTTAGGTTGATGAAATCTCAGTTCTCAGCATTTATAGATGAAGCTGCTGCTCATCAGGAATCAGCGGCTGCAAGAATTACAATTATATCTCCGGAAGAAAGAAAGAAATTATTTGAAGAATGGAATAACACAAAGGTAGATTTTCCGGCTGATAAATGTATTCATCAGCTTTTTGATGAACAGGCAGTTAAAACTCCTGCAGCTGTTGCAGTTTACTGTAAAGGAAAATCATTTACTTATTCCGAATTAAATAACCGGGCAAATCAACTTGCAAAGAAATTAAGAAAATCAGGTGTTGGACCAGAAGTTCTTGTCGGTATCAATCTTCACAGATCAGTTGATATGATGGTTGCAATGCTGGGTGTACTGAAAGCCGGTGGTGCTTACGTTCCGCTTGACCCGGAATTCCCGAGAGACAGAATTTTATATATGATAGAGGATTCAAAATGTCCAATAATTATTACTGAACAGAAAGTAAAAAAAGAATTAGGCTCTGTTAATGCAAAACTTATTTCAATTGATAGTGATTGGGAAGATATCTCGAAAGAAGCAGCAGATAATCTTGAGCAAGAAACAACACCTGAAAATCTTGCTTATGTTATTTACACATCCGGTTCAACCGGAAAACCAAAAGGTGTAATGGTTCAGCACAGGAATGTTGTGAACTTTTTTACAGGAATGGATAAGCACATTAAGTTTGATCCTCCGGGAACCTGGCTAGCAGTTACAAGTTTATCATTTGATATTTCTGTTCTTGAATTATTGTGGACACTTTGCCGCGGATTTAAAGTTGTTATCTATGCTGAAGAAGATTGGAAATCAGAACTCGGCAGAACGACTTCTACAGTAAATCAGAAGAAAATGGATTTCAGCTTGTTTTATTTCTCAAGTTATGCAAGTGAAAACGAGGATAACAAATACAAATTATTAATTGAAGGAGCCAAATATGCAGACCAGAACAAATTCGCTGCTGTCTGGACTCCGGAACGACATTTTCATGATTTTGGAGGATTATATCCAAATCCTGCTGTCACAAGTGCTGCAATTGCAACAATAACAAATAATGTAAGAATTATGAGTGGCAGTTGTGTTTCCCCATTACATCATCCTTTAAGAATTGCTGAAGACTATTCAATGGTTGATAATCTTTCGAATGGAAGAGTTGGGGTTTCGTTTGCAGCCGGATGGCAACCGATTGATTTTACATTAATGCCTCAGAACTATGAACAGCGTAAGGATATAATGTTTGAACAGATTGAGATTGTAAGGAAACTTTGGAAAGGTGAAGCTGTTGAGTTTGATTCACCGATTGGAAAAAAGATTGGAATAAAAACACTTCCAAGACCAATACAAAAAGAACTTCCTATCTGGATAACGGCAGCAAATAATCCTGAAACTTTTGAGATGGCAGGTGAAAGAGGTTTTCATCTTTTAACACATCTGCTTGGTCAAACTATTGAAGAGCTTGAAGATAAGATTGCACTTTACAGAAAAGCATGGAAATCAAACGGACACGAAGGAGAAGGTTACGTTTCTGTTATGCTTCATACATTTGTTGGAGAAAATCTGGATGAAGTTAGGGAAACGGTGAGAAAACCGATGAAGAGCTATTTGAACAGTGCAGCAAGTTTGGTAAAGCTGGCATCCTGGTATTTCCCGACATTTGATAAAATGGATGAAAGCTTCAACAAAGCGGCCTCAAAATTAACTGAAGAAGATATGGAGGCAATCCTAAATCATTCATTTGAAAGATATTTTGAAACGAGCTCGCTTCTTGGAACTCCGGAGACTTGTCTTGCTACAGTAGAAAAATTAAAGAAGGTTGGTGTTGATGAAGCCGCCTGCCTGATTGACTTTGGTGTTGAATCAGACAAAGTTCTTTCACACCTGCAATTTCTGAATACTGTTAATACTCTTGCGAATTTAGGAGTTAGTGAAAAAACTTCAATTGAAGAAGATGGAACTTATTCTGTTCCTGAATTAATCAGTCAGCAGAAAGTAACACATTTACAATGTACACCATCAATGGCTAAAATGCTTTTGCTCGATGAAGATTCTAAAAAAGCTTTAAAGAATATTGAATACCTGATGATTGGCGGAGAAGCATTCCCGGTAAATCTTGCTAATCAATTGAAGGAAACAATTAGCGGAAAATTATTGAATATGTACGGGCCAACGGAAACAACAATCTGGTCGTCAACACATAAAGTCGATGAGATAAATGAGTCCATTCCAATTGGAAAACCAATTGCAAATACTGAAATTTTAATTTTAGATAATTACCAGCAGTTAGTTCCTCTTGGAGTTCCGGGAGAATTATGTATCGGTGGTGATGGGGTTGTCAGAGGATATTTTGAAAGACCGGAACTGACAAATGAAAGGTTTATATCTTTTTCATCAAATGGTTCTGATAATAAAAAACGTATTTACAGAACCGGCGATCTTGCTTGCTACAGAAAAGATGGAACAATAGAATTCCTCGGACGAATTGATCACCAGGTTAAAATACGAGGCTACAGAATTGAATTAGGTGAAATAGAAACAGCGCTTGGAAAAAATTCACAGATCAGGGAGGCAGTTGTAATTGCTCGTGAAGATTCTCCAGGTGAGAAAAGATTAGCTGCGTACATAATCTCAGTAACGAGTAATAAAACTTCTGCAATTGATTTACGGAATTATCTCAAAGAAACACTTCCGGAATATATGGTTCCTTCAGTTTTTGTTTTTATGGATGAATTTCCTTTAACACCAAATGGAAAAGTTGACAGGAAAGCATTGCCATTACCGGAAGCTGATAGATCTGAATTTGGAAAAGAGTTTGAAGCTCCGCAAACCCCGACTGAAATTACACTCGGACAACTTTGGAGTGAAGTTCTTTCAATTGATAGGATCGGATTGCATGATAACTTTTTTGATTTAGGAGGTCATTCACTTTCGGCAGTTCAGATGACAGTAAAAATTCATCAGGCGTTTAATTTGAATTTATCCTTGCAGGTCTTTTTCCAGTCTTCCACACTTGAAGAACTTGCAAATACAATTGATGAAAAATTAATAGAACTAGCATCCGGAGAACAATTAGATCAGCTTCTGAAAGAAGTTGAAAGCTCAAGTTAAAGGGGCGATAACAATTTAAATTTGGAAAAATCACTTTAACGAACAATAATATTTTTGGAATCTTAGAAAAGAATAATGGATATAAAGGAACGAATAAAAAATCTTACGCCGGAACAGCGTTCAGCGTTATTAAAAAAATTAAGTGATGACAGAGCACGTCAGGAAACTCCTAAAAGTTTATTTCCTGAGATCATTAATAATTCTGCTGATCGTTTTGTACCGTTCCCACTAAATAATCTTCAGCAGGCATATCTGATCGGTCGTTCTAATGCATTCGAAATGGGAAATATTCCATCAGCAGCGTATGTAGAACTTGAATGTAAAAATCTTAATGCAGAAAGGTTTTCATTAGCCTGGAAGAAGCTGATCGAAAGACATGAAATTCTTCGTTCAGTTGTTCATGAAGATTACACTCAGCAAATACTCGATGAAACCCCGGAATTTAAAATTCAAATAAATGATTTGAGAGACAAAGATGAATCATCGAGAGCAGCTGAGTTAAAAGCAATAAAGAAAAGAATGCTGCATACAGTTAAGAGTTCAAGTGACTGGCCTTTATTCGAAGTTCAGATTTCAAAAATCAAAGAAGGAATTGATCACGTTCATTTTAAACTTGACTTGCTAAACTTCGATGCAGGAAGCATTGCAATTCTTTTCAATGAATTAAAGGAATTTTATTTAAACACAAACAGAGAGCTTCCTGGATTAGAATTATCTTACAGAGATTATTTGATTGCAGAGAAAAAATTTGAAGAAACTGAATTCTACTCCAGTTCAAAAGAATATTGGATGAATCGTCTTTCATCAATTCCGGCAACACCAACCCTACCGCTTAAAAAAGATCCGAAAGAGGTTGAGAAGCCTTACTTCATTAGGAGAATTAAATCAATCAATTCCGATGGCTGGTCAAAACTGAAAGCTAAAGCTGCAAGAGAAGGACTGACACCAACAGTTCTTTTATTAACTGCGTATGCTGAAATTCTCGGCTTGTGGAGTACCTCATTACGATTCTCGATCAACATACCGTTGTTCAATCGTTTTCCGCTTCATCCAGATGTTAATAAAATAATGGGAGATTTCTCGACAGTTGAAATTCTTGAAGTTGACAGAACAGAAATCGAATCATTCTTAAGCCGTGCAAAGAAAATTCATAAGCAATTAATTGCGGATTTAGACCATCGTTACTTTGATGGTGTCGCAGTCTTCAGAGAACTTGCAAAAATTAATCCTGATGATTTCAGAAAAGGCGTTCCTATAATTTTCACAAGCTTGCTTGATCATGGTTTTACAGAAAGCATCAGCCAGATTGGAAAAATTGTAGATAGTATAAACCAAACTGCACACGTCTGGCTCGATCTTCACGTCGATGAAGTTGATGATGCTTTGGTTGTAAAGTTCGATGCTGTCGAAGAGCTTTTTGAAAGTTCTGTTCTCGATGATATGCTTGCAACTTATATGGGATTACTTTTAAAACTTGTTGAAGATGAAAATAACTGGACAAAAACTGATTTAAACTTCTTTCCTTCTGAACAATTTGACAGAAGGAAAAAAGTTAACGATACAAAAAAACCTGTACCGCAGGAACTGCTTCACACTCTCTTTTCTAAAAAAGCAAAAGAACAACCAGATCGATTGGCAGTTATTTCTTCAGGAAAAAATTTAACGTTTGGAGAGCTTGATCAATTATCAAACAGGATAGGAAATCAATTAAGAAAATCAGGTGCTGTTCCTGACAAACTGGTTGCAATAATAATGGATAAAGGATGGGAACAGGTTCCGGCAGTTTACGGAATTCTGAAAGCCGGTGCAGCATATCTTCCGATCGATCCTGATTTTCCAAAGGATAGAATAAAACAATTGCTGGATGACAGTGAAGCAGAAATTGTTCTCACTCAATCCTGGATTAAATTAAAATTAGACCTTCCTGAAAATATTCAGGTTTA
>JANWIS010000057.1 GCA_025449775.1 Ignavibacteriaceae bacterium | reverse complement strand
GAAGCATAAAAAATAGTTCCCATCGCTGTATGTCCGCTCGGGGACGGTTCAATTGAATTAAAAAGTATTCCGAGCAGATCATCAGGTAAGCCATCTCCAAAAATTGATTTCGCTCCCAAAGTTAAAAGTCCTCCACCGGTTACAACAAAAAATAATCTCCATAATCTTCTGCTTTCCTTTTTAACCTTATAGTATATGAGTGTTAACAAAAGAAAAATAGATAGCAATGGGAAACCACCCAAAGCAGAAATATCACCATTCAAATGGACGAACCAGTCAGGACCATAATATTTAGTCCATTTATTTGTAAACCCGAGATTTTGTTCCAGGAAAGAACTTGTAAGAGAAGAGAGCCAGTCTGTAAATCCCATAGCTGTGATTGAAAAAATGAGAAGGCATAAAATAAAAATAATTACAGCCTTATATTTTCTCTGCCTGTCAGCTTCGTAATTAAAAACGCTTTTGTGCTTGTAACTGATATCTTCGGACAATAAAGAATTCCTGAATTAATGTTCTCACCAAAGATAATCAATTGATTTTAATAATAGGAATATTAATCCTCTGTCTCCTTCTTTTCAGTTTCGATGATTATCTTTTTTACTTTTTTGCCATCTGAATTTTCATCAATCCTGATATCAAGGTCATCATTTTCTGATTTCATCTTTTCAAGATATTCATCAGCTTCCTTACCTTCGTAAAGTTCTGTTTTCTCTTCACCGTTTTCTTTTGTAGTTACAGTTACCTTTTTATTTCCGTTATCCATTTCTACTTTTATTTTTTTATTAATACCATCATTTGTACTCTCAAAATCATCATGGCATTCAGTTGATATTTCAATTTCTTCCGATTCGCCATCTGAATTAATTATAACTATTTTTTTATTCATCTTGTCGTCATTAGTCGAATTCCAGGCAAAGCTATGACTGTGTTTTTTCTTCATCTTTTCAAAAAGTACTTCAGCATCAGCTCCTTCAAATATATATTCTTTACCGCCGGAAGTGATTGTTATCTTTTCAACAGCTCCATCAATTTCTTTGATCTTATCTTCAGGATTTTCCTGTGCAAAACTATGAGAAAAGAAAATCAACGAATAAAAAAAAGAATGGATTAAAAATTGTGATATGACTTTCATTTGATTCCTCCAAAAATAATTTATTAAAAATTTCCTGGTATCAGCAATAAAGACGCATTGTCTGTTATTTGGTTCCGTTATTCGGGATTAAATAGAACATTTTGCAGGAAGTTAAAATCAAAATCATTAGTTTGTAAATCTCATCTTCACAAATTGAAGCCGTTTATCCACTTTAACGTGTAACTTACAAGTGCTTTAGCTATTTTTTCTTATTGAAATTGAATGAATGGAGAAATTATGTTCAGAGTATTTTCATTTTTACTGGCTTTATCATTAATAATAGGCTGTTCGGATAAGAGTGAATTTACCGGCAAGTTTGGTTATTCACCCGAAGACATACAGCCGGGAGATCAAATAAAAATTTATTATAACCCAGACAGCACACACTTTGCTGGTAGTACTGATATTGAATGCGTTGCATATCTGTTCAATAATAAATTAATGAATACTCTCGATGTACCATTAGAAATGGATGGTAATCATCTTGCAGGAACAATCAACACAGAAAAAACTTCACTTGGTGTAATAATAAAATTTAAATCGAACGACCGTCTTGATAACAATGATAAAAACGGTTATGTAATTCATCTAACAGATGAAAGCGGTGAACGACTGCCGGGAAGTTTGGCTGGTTATGCATCAGCTATCGATAGGTGGGGAGCTTATTATTTGGATCTTGACAGAGACAAAGAAAAAGCATTCCAGCTTTTTGAAGAAGAGTTTAAAAACCATCCTGATCAGAAGAAGAATTTTTACCAATCATACTTTGAAGTTGTCTATTCAGTAAGACCGGAAAACAGGAACAGGATAATAAATATTGAACTTGCTCAGCTTGAAAAAAGCGGAGGCCTTTCAGAAGAAGATCTTGCTTTGCTTGCTAACTGGCATGCAAAGATTGGCAATATTGTAAAAGCAGACAAATACGATGAGCAGATTAGAAAAAGATTTCCGAAAAGTGAATATGTCCAGGAAAAAATGTTTGCTGAGTTTAAAGAAACAGTGAGTGTTGAAGATAAAATTGAATTATTGCGGAATTATGAATTTGAATTTCCGGAAAGCGAATATCTTGAAACAATGTATGACCTTATTGCAAACTCTTATCGGGATGCAAAAGAATATAAGAAAGCATTCGAATTTCTTAATCAAAATAAAAATAGAGTAAGCTCTTTCCGCTTTTATTCTGTTGCAAAAAGAATGCTTGAAGAAAACTCTGATATGGAAACAGCTTTGCAAATATCTAAACTTGGAGAAGAAAAAAGCAGAGCTGAAGTTAAAAATCCCTCCAATGAAAAACCTGAATATTATTCTGAAAGTGAATGGATAGAAGACCGGGAATACATACTCGGGATAAATCTTTTTGTGCAAGGCAGAGTTCTTTATAACCTTGAAAGAAAAAGTGAAGCAATCCCGATTCTTGAAGAAGCTGTGTCATACACAAATAATAAAGAGGGCGATATTAATGAGCTTTACTCTAAAGCATTAGTTGAGAGTGGAGATTATTCAAAAGCAATGACGAAGATTGGTGATTTTATTAAAATGGGTTATGGTACCGAAAAGATGAAAGAATATTTACGTGAAGCTTATCTTAACGAAAAAGGCAACACTGAAGGATTTAGTGTTTATGCATCGCAGTTCGAAGATGCAGCCAGACAAAGACTGATAGCTAAGTTGAATGCTGAAATGATACTTGAGCCTGCACCAGATTTTACTTTGGTTGATCTTTCAGGAAAGAAAGTATCGCTCCTTGATTTTAAAGGCAAAACAATTGTTCTGGATTTTTGGGCAACCTGGTGCGGACCTTGTCTGGCATCTTTCCCCGGCATGAAAAAAGCTGTTCAAAAATTCCAGGATAATTCCAATGTGCAGTTCCTGTTTATTAATTCCTGGGAAAGAGTAGAAGATATAAAACAGAATGCAAAAGATTTCATTGCGAAGAATGAATATCCTTTCCATGTATTACTTGATGATAAAAATGAAGTAATTGAGAAATATAAAGTAAGCGGTATCCCGACAAAATTTATTGTTGATGGTAATAAAAATATAAGGTTTGTAACTACCGGATTTTCCGGTTCCGAAGATCAGTTATTAGAAGAACTTTCAGTAATGATTTCAATGTTGCAGTAAACCAGTATTGCTGACTATTAAAAATATAATATGTATTTAAATTCTTTTCCGAAATCCTTCACCAAGAACTTCGTGAACATTATTCACAGTTACGAATGCATGAGGATCAATCTGCTTAATTGTGCTTGTAAGTTTTCCTAACTCTCTTAATGCTACAACTGTAACCAAAATTTCGCGCTCTACATTTTTGTATAAACCTCTTGCCTTAATGGCTGTAGCACCTCGACTGAAATCGTTCATAATTATTTCAGCAATCTCTTCGTTTTTATCTGAAATAATATAAGCCACACGTGCATAGTCGAATCCATCGATTATAGCATCAACAAGTCGTCCTGAAACAAACAGCAGGAATAAAGCGTATAGAGTTAATGTCATTGCACTTCTTTCGCCTGCAAGATCTTTGAGCTCGATGACAAGTCCAGCAATACAGATCACAAAAAAATCAACTATCATAATTGCCATCCCAGGTTTTACTGTAAAACGTTTTTGCATTATTGCTGCGATAATATCGCTTCCGGCAGTGGAACCTCTGAATTTAAAAACAATTCCCAAACCTATTCCCAAAAGGGCGGCGCCGAGCAGAATTAGAAATAAAAAATCATTTTGCCTAAGTTCAATTATAGTTTCAGAATTTTGAAGCTGAAAAAAATTTAATCCAGGCAATTCACCTCTGAAGAGATCGATGCAAATCGAATTCACAGTAAATCCAAAAAAAGTTCTTGCACCAAACTGTGCACCGAGCTCCTTGACTCCCCAAATAAATAAGGGGATATTTAAAAACCAGATTGTAATTCCAATCGGCAGTGATCCATTAGTAAGATAATAAAGAGCCATTGATAATCCGCTCACTCCACCCGGAACAACTCTTGCATCGACAAGGAATACACCGACTCCGATTGCCATTACTGCAGCACCAAATGCAATAAAAAAATAATCGCGGATAGACTTCCTATTAATTTTTAGCGAAGTGAAAATATTGTTTGACATATTCAACCTCTGGTTCTTAATAAAAAAAATATACTATATATAAAATATAGTTTAAGATTTGATTTTTAGTTGCAGGGATTTCAGCCGGATTTAAAAATAAAATCCGAACCAGGTTCCTTCGGATGTAATACGTATTGTAGGCAGTGGTAATCGGAGGAAATTAATTTCACTTTTTACAAATTTAAGAATGGACAATTCATCAAGGATAGGTATCTTCCTAAGATCGATATCAAGCCCTACAAAATATTCTTTGTGTCCGGCCCATGGATAACTTGCAATATTTTTTGCACTCACTCCGAAAGCAAATCCTAATGGTGCCAGCCAGTTCGGATAACTTCTTTTCCAGCTGTTGGGAAAATAATGATGTGGGTTTACAGTTAGCCAGAAAGTCATTCCTTCATAATCCTCAATTAAAGCTTGTGGATCAGTATTGTATCTCATTTCTTTCCATGCCTCTGATTTATGCCAGCTAAACTTTGGATGAATTCCGCCAAGTGCATCATTGTTGAATTGCTGAAGTACATAAAAACCAGAACCAACAGTGTTGGCAAGTATATCTCCCCAGCTAAAACCCCAATCAGCCATAAACGCATCCGAAACTTCTATCTCAAGCATCCAGATCCATCCAGATAAAGCTCCGAACCAGACAGATGACTCACCTGAAAATCCTGACCATCGGTAAATTTTTGCAGTGAGATCACTTGTAAAGTATGCATCAGTGAAATGACCGAATTTATCCATCTGCTGATACTTGTTCCAATCATGAATGAATTCGAGTGAATGAAATCCTGTCGTCTCTTTTGTATACCAAACTTGTCTTTGATAAATGTACCCGACTATGTTAACAGAAGCAATAACACCAAGCATCGAGCTTAACCGAAGATAATCAATATCGGAATTAGTTCTCCAGATTGTTCCATCATCTAAAGGTCTTTCGCCATTAATAAAAACTGATGGACTCGCCATTGAGTATTGTTTTTGTTTGTTTGGATTGGAAAAACTATAAACAGAATTTGGTGAAAAATCATCAGTTGAAATTATTTCGGAATTCAACCTCGATTCTGAAAAATAAAAATCTGGTGTCAGTGAATTCTGAGCAAAAGAAACAGATAAAATCTGAAGGAAAAGAATCGTAAATATTTTTGGAATAAGCTTCACAATGATTGTTAAATTTTGATTAAAAAATATTTCATTAAAATCAGAATTGCAACATTTATTCCACAATACAACTTCGGAATGATAGGCTTTGGGCTCAGTTGTGTTTTATTTGGAGATAGTTTTGACCGATATCTTGAGAATATTTATCTGAAAATTTTAATGAGATGATGACTCAACAATTTTAGGTAGTCTTTTTTAAGATTGCTAATGTTAAATCATCGTGAGCAGGAGTTTTACCAATAAAAAAATCGATGTGAGAAAGAATCATTTCGCCAAGCTGTTGGGACGTTTTAACTTCGGCATTCATCAATGACTCATTTAATCTTACTTCACCAAAAAATTCACCGGTTTCATTTTGAGCTTCAGTCAATCCATCGGAATAAATTATCATAAAATCATTTTGATTTAGTGAAATATTTTGTTCAGTGAAGGGTGCATCCGGTAACAATCCAAGTGCAGGTGCAACTTTTTTTAATTGGACGATTTTATTTTTTTGTACAATAACAGGAGGATAATGCCCGGCATTTATAAATTTAACTATACCAGATTCATTATTAATTTCAATATAAACTAATGAAGCAAAAATTTTTGGAAGACTGTCACGATGAAAAATTTTATTTAAACTGTTTCCTAATTTTGCGAGAGATGAATAATCATAAATCAATGCACGGATTGAAGATTGTAATTTTGCCATCAGCAATGCTGCACTCAATCCTTTTCCTGCAACATCACCGACAGCAACACCGAATTTATTTTCATTAATTGGAATAAAGTCAAGTAAATCACCTCCGACATCATTTGCTGAACGTGTAAAAAGCCAGATGTCCCAGCCGGGAAATTCAGGTGAACGTTCCGGCATTAATGATAGTTGTATTGCTCTTCCTTCCTCAAGTTCTGTTCTTGCCAGAAGTTTATCTTTTAATTCAAGAGCGAGTATGAAAAGAAAAACTAAAGCGGTAAACACAGCTGAAACATTTAGTGTAAATTCAGTTCCGTCAGCACCTGTGTGAAAATCAGCAAAAGTTATAAATCCTATGAGACCAATAAAAAAAAGAATTCTTCTGAAAGGAGTTAAACGAAAGTACATCGCTTTTGTTAGCCAGAAAGGCAGGATAAAAAATCTTCTTAAAATATTCATCCCTGATAATTTTTTCCTGCGGTCTTCAGTAAGGAAGTATTGTTTTAAATCTTTGTATTCCGATTTAAATTCTTCTCTTATCTTTGTGGTTCGCCAATCACTACGGATTGTTTTAGCGATACGTGGTTCTTTTTTCTGACCTGTATTATGGTGATTCATTGTACTTCAATAAGATAATTTCAATTCAATACTAAATTAATTATTTGCCGGAATAAAGGTGTTCTTTCTAAACAGCCATTGATGATGATAAGTGGAGAAATGAATATTTAATCAGTCAATCCAAACTGTAAAAAGTGATGAGTAAAATGTTTTTGATGAAATGTGTCCCATTCTTCTTTAGATAATAATCCGAATACCGGATGAACAGTTTTGATGAGCGCATTATTTTCAAAAAATAAATCATACCTTGTGAGTACTTGTTCAAGAGCTTTAATAGATGAGTTCATGTCTTCAAATTCAAGTTGTAAAAGATCCGGACCGATAGCAGGATTCATAATTTCTTTTGGAAACGGTCTTTCGCCAAGCAGAAATTTTTTTGGCACAGGAATTTTTCTTTCTTCACTATAGATGTTAAACCTTATTTCATTTATACTTGACTGAACTGCTTTGTATAAGTGTTCGACCATATGTTGTGGAGTCATCTTTCCCCATAGTGGTTTTTGTTCGGGTTTAAGATTGTGAAGCAGATTCAGTTCGATACCAATATTCACCTTTTGTATTCCGAAAAAATCTTTTCAACTGCTCTGCTTCTGATCTTATCAATTTCATTTAAAGCTGAAACAGATATGCCGACATCCTGTAAAAGCCCATCTTTAATATCATAAATCCATCCATGAACAGAAAGTATTTGATGTTTTTGCCATGCTTCTTTAACCGTATTTATTTTGCTGATATTGAATACCT
>JANWIS010000056.1 GCA_025449775.1 Ignavibacteriaceae bacterium | reverse complement strand
GAAATACCCGAGATAACTTTTGGCCGATTCTTCTTTTTTTTTCTGAAAGAGATTGGTTATGAGATTCAAATTGGTTACTGTTCAGTCTGCGGAAATGATGAATTTAATGAAGCTGTATTTTATAACTTTGACAAAGGTTTGATATGCGGCAAATGCAGAAAATCAGTGGTTGATATTTATGACATTAATTTGGAACTTTTGAGGTATCTCAAATGTCTAAAAAATAATGAACCGGCAGACAATTTCAATAATCAGATATTTCAATCAGCAATAAATTTTATGGAAAATCATTTAAAATATCATGTCAATAGCTTTATTGGAATTAATTCACTAAGACTTTTTAATGAGAGGTAGATAGAAACTCTTTTTACAATCCCGGAACAATTCCGGGCATAATTATTTCGAATAAAAATTTAATGGAGTAATAAAATGAAAATCAAAGGGATCATTGGAGCAGCAAGTCTTTTATTAATCGGAATCTTGTTTGGAGCCATTCTGGTTTCCGGATTTGGATTGGTTCGTCCGAGTCTTGCTGATTTGAATCTTGGTGCTTCCGAACCACCTGTTAAGCTTGATGCAGATGCATCCTCATTCAGTAAAGCATTTATACAAGTTGCAGAAACTGTAACACCTACAATAGTTCAAATTTCTGTAGTATCGGAGCGCGAAAATCCACAAAGCGAATGGTTCTTTTTTCCATTTAAAGATTTACCAAGAGAACAAAAAGGATCCGGCAGTGGAATAATTATTTCCGAAGATGGATATATAGTTACAAATAATCACGTCGTGCAAAATGCCACAAAAGTTACCGTTGGCTTGGCAGATAAAAGACAATTTGATGCGGTAGTGGTTGGAACAGATCCGTTAACTGATCTTGCTGTTGTAAAAATTGAGGCGAATAAACTTCCAGTAGCTTTTTTAGGTAACTCAGATAATCTTAAAGTAGGTCAATGGGTGATGGCAATCGGAAACCCGCTCTCTCTTGCATCAACTGTTACTGCTGGAATCGTCAGTGCAATTGGCAGAGGTCAATTAGGACTTATCAGAGATAGTTATGGAGTAGAAAATTTTATTCAAACTGATGCTGCAATTAATCCTGGCAATAGTGGTGGAGCTTTGGTTGATCTATCAGGTTCAGTAATAGGAATTAATTCTGCAATCGCATCGGGTGGAGGTGGAACTTACATTGGTTATGGATTTGCTATTCCGATTAATCTTGCAAAGGCAGTTGCAACTGATTTGATTGCACATGGAAAAGTAAGCAGAGGTTATATCGGAATAAATATCGGTGAGGTTGATAATGCAATTGCAAAATCATTGGGAATGGATAAACCAAAAGGAATTATTATCCAGGGAATTGTTGAAGATGGTGCTGCTTCAAAATCCGATTTAAGGCCGGGAGATGTTATTCTTGAAATTGATGGCCGGGAAGTGAACAGACCGAACGAGCTTCAGAGTTATGTCGCTTCGCTTACAGCCGGAACAACAGTTAAATTAAAAGTGTTCAGAGATGGTGAAACAATGGAAAGAAAAGTTACTCTCAAATCACGAGATGAAGATGCAAAAACAGAACCGATTTCAGATAAAGATAAATCCGGAAGTGATAATAAATCTGGCTCAGGTGCATATTCATTTGAAAACCTTGGATTCACTGTTAAAAACCTGTCAGAAAAAGATAAGAGTGATTTTAAAGTAGATTCCGGCGTTCTGATAACAGATGTAAAACCATTCAGCAAAGCAGAAGATCAAAGATTATTTGCAGGGCTTGTAATTGTTGAGGCAGACAAAGATAATATTAATAAAATAGAAGATTTAAAAAATATTATTGAAAAGAAAAAAGGATCTGCACTTCTTTTGAAGGTTCTTGATCAACAAGGGAATAATCGTTTCGTTGGAATTGAAATTCCTTAATAAGATTTTAATTGTTCTGATTATTTCACGTCCCGAAAAAAAATCGGGACGTTTTTTTTATATTTGCTGTAATTAATAAGAGAAAAATTTATGATCAGGTTCTTAACAGCAGGTGAATCCCACGGAAAAGCTCTCGTAACGATCGTAGAAGGTTTCCCATCAAATTTTCCTATCAGCAACAAGTACATCAATTTTCACCTCAAAAGAAGACAAGCCGGTTATGGCAGAGGTAAGAGAATGAAAATAGAATCTGACTCTGCTCAAATTTTAAGCGGAATAAGATTTGGAAAAACAATCGGTTCACCAATTTCGCTGATGATTGAAAATAAAGATTGGATAAACTGGCAGGAATTAATGAGTATTGAGAAACCAGTTGATGAACAGATTAAAATAACAATACCTCGCCCCGGTCATGCTGATCTTGTCGGTATTTCAAAATACAATTTTGATGATATTAGAAATTCCATAGAACGTTCGAGTGCCCGTGAAACTGCTTCAAGAGTTGCTGCCGGAACAATTGCAAGAAAATTTCTTGAACTATTCGGAATATCTCTCGGTAGCTTTGTTGAAAGTATCGGGAATATTTATTCACCAAAAAATCATTTTGAAAAATTATTGGAGGATAAATCATTACATGGTCAAAGAGGATGGGTTACATCTGTTAAGGCAGATAAAAGTTCAGTCAGAGTTTTAGATAAGGCTCATGAAAAGATAATAATTCAGAAAATTAAATCCGCAAAGAAAAGTGGTGACACACTCGGTGGAACATTTGTAGTTTTTGCAACAGGAATGCCGGTTGGATTAGGGAGTTTTATGCAATTCGACAGAAGGCTTGATGCTGATATTGCATTTCATATGATATCAGTAAATGCAGTTAAAGGAATTGAAATCGGGAATGGGTTTAAGAGTACCGGAAAATTTGGTTCGAATGTTCACGATGAAATAATTTTTGAAAAAGGTAAACTCACAAGAATGACAAATCATGCCGGAGGAATTGAGGGTGGGATTTCTACAGGGTTACCGATAGTTGTGCGAGCTGCAATGAAACCTATATCTACATTAACAAAACCACTTAACACTATTGATTTAAGTTCGATGAAAAAAGTAGTATCAAGATATGAACGCAGTGACTTCGTTGCTGTTCCATCCTGTTCAGTTATTGCCGAAAGTATGCTTGCCTGGGTTATAGCTAAACATTTTTTAATTAAATTCGGCGGTGATTCAATTGAAGAAACTATGGATAACTTTAAATCTTATACCAGTAAAAGTATAAGCCGGATTCGTAAGAATTTTAGGAAATAAAATGATCAGTGTGAAGATGTTTACTTTCAATATATTTATGGAAAACACTTACGTACTCTGGGATAATGAATCGAAGGAAGCAGCAATTATAGATCCTGGAGTTTCAACCAAATCGGAACAAGATGTTGTAATAGGTTTTATTTCAACACTCGATTTAAATATTAAGTATATGATAAATACACATTGCCACATTGATCATATTCTTGGCTGTAAATTCCTAAAAGAAAAATATAATCCAGTATTTTATGTTCCTGAAGAAGATATTATTCTTCTCGATAATGCTCAGCAGCAGGCACAGATGTTTGATATAATTATGGATAAAGTACCAGTACCTGATCAGCTGATAAGTGAAACTACAAAATTGTCTCTCGGAAATTCTCCTATTAAATTTTTATTCACTCCAGGACATACAAAGGGTGAGTACTGTCTTTATTTTGAAACAGAAAGAATTTGTATAACAGGTGATGTCTTATTTAAAGAAGGTATTGGAAGAACAGATTTGTGGGGAGGTGATTATAAAACATTAATCAATTCAATTGAAACAAAGTTATTAAATTTACCCGATGACGTTATTATTTATCCTGGACATGGGGATGTTAGTTCAATAGGACACGAAAAAAAGTTCAATCCGTTTTTAAATTGAAATGAAATTAATTTTAATAGTAAAAAAACTATAGTCAAAAGGATATGGATGAAAGATAAAATAAAAAAACTTACAGAACGTAAAGAGAAGGCAAAACTTGGTGGTGGTGAAGAAAAAATAAAAAGTCAGCACGACAAAGGTAAACTTTCTGCCCGTGAAAGGATTGAGATCTTGGTTGATGAGAACAGCTTCGAAGAAATAGATATGTTCGTTAAGCATCGGGCAACTGATTTTGGTCTTGATAAACAGCAATATCCCGGTGATGGTGTTGTGACTGGTTTTGCCAGGATTGATGGACGACCGGTTGCAATTTATAGCCAGGATTTTACTGTGTTTGGCGGTTCACTTTCCGGTGCTCATGCAGAAAAAATTGTGAAGGTTATGAAGCTTGCAATGAAAGCCGGGATTCCTGTCATCGGGTTAAATGATTCTGGTGGTGCAAGAATTCAGGAAGGAGTTGTCAGTCTTGGTGGATATGCTGATATCTTTCTACTCAATACTCTCGCATCAGGAGTAATTCCTCATATTTCTGTTATCCTCGGTCCGTGTGCAGGAGGTGCTGTTTATTCACCTGCAATAACAGATTTTATTTTTATGGTGAAAAATACCAGTTATATGTTTGTAACTGGTCCCAATGTTGTAAAGACAGTAACTCACGAAGATGTGGATTTTGAAAGTCTTGGTGGCGCTGAAACTCATGCAAGTAAAAGCGGAGTAGCACATTTTGTATTTAATAATGAAGTTGAAACTTTATTAAAAGTACGAAAACTTTTGAGTTACATTCCGCTTAACTATCGGGACAAATCACCCGAAATTTCCTTTGACTACAGCAAAATAATTCCTGAACCAAAACTTGATGATATCATTCCTCAAAATTCCAATAAGCCTTATGATATGAAAGAGATAATAAGGCTTTTGGCAGATGGTCAGGATTTTTTTGAATCTCAATCTCAATATGCTGAAAATATTATTTGTGGGTTTTGCAGAATTGGTGGCATGGCTGTGGGAGTAATTGCTAATCAACCTCAAGTACTTGCCGGAGTTTTAGATATAAATGCTTCTGTAAAAGCAGCAAGGTTTGTAAGGTTTTGTGATGCATTCAATATTCCAATGCTTGTGCTCGTAGATGTTCCGGGATTTTTACCCGGTACCGAGCAGGAATGGAATGGAATCATAAAACATGGGGCTAAACTTTTATTTGCATTCAGTGAAGCTACAGTTCCGAAAATCACAGTAATTGTCAGGAAAGCATATGGAGGAGCTTATGATGTTATGAACTCGAAACACATTCGAGGAGATTTTAACTTTGCCTGGCCATCTGCTGAGATTGCTGTTATGGGTCCTAAAGGAGCTGTCGAAATCATTTTCAAAAAAGAAATTA
The DNA here is from genome assembly GCA_025449775.1 of Ignavibacteriaceae bacterium. Lineage (GTDB taxonomy): Bacteria > Bacteroidota > Ignavibacteria > Ignavibacteriales > Ignavibacteriaceae > IGN2. The sequence continues at coordinate 7,568 of JANWIS010000056.1, read as the reverse complement.
CAAAAGCAGCAGAACCAGAGAAAGAAACTGAGAAAAAATTATCGGAGTACATAGAAAAATTTGCCAATCCTTTCGTCTCAGCCGAAAGAGGATACATCGATGATGTGATTGTACCCCGGGAAACAAAGCAAAAACTGATTAGCGCTTTTAATCTTCTTCGCACAAAAGTTGATAGCAATCCAAAGAAGAAACATGGAAACATTCCTTTATAGCCAAATAACTCACTGAATATTCACGAGTTATGGGGAACATCTGATTTATTACTTGATAAAGGTTTTCCTAAACACTAAATTTGGCCGAGCATTTTTTACCGGAGAAAACATATGCAATTTAAAGTTCTGAAGAAGCCATTATTACTATTTTCATTACTTGTAATATCAGCATGCAGCAGCAGCGATGAGGTAAGTAAGAGGGAAGAAGAAGTTCCTTATCAAAAAAATGGTGTTGTTGCTGAAATGCTTGAACAAGCAAGGCAGTATTACCTCAATGCACTCGAGAAACAAAATCTAAACGAGATTGAACCTGCCGTTCAAAACTATGAATCAGCTTTAAGGATAATTAACAATCTAAGCTATTATCCGGGAGTTGATGATAACGAAGCCTACATTGAACTTGAAACCTCAATCATTGAAGACTACAAAGCTTATGTCGATCAATTACATGAATTACCACCCGGAGTATCAACAGCTGCTTTAGAAGAATGGATGAAAGACTCCGTTCCTGAAATTGAGATACCTGAAGAAGAGACGACTCAGCAAGAAATTATTCCCGGAGATATTCCTCTTGAAGTAAATGGTTATGTTGAACAATATCTAACTTATTTTACAGGCAGAGGCAGCGGTACAATGCGAACATGGCTGGAAAGATCCGGTAAATATTTTCCAATGATGACAAATATTTTTGCAAGTGAAGGAGTTCCTAAACAACTCGTTTATTTAAGTATGATGGAAAGCGGATTGAATCCTACTGCACGATCATGGGCAAGAGCTGTCGGTCTCTGGCAATTCATAAAATCAACGGGTAATATTTATGGACTTCAATCAAGCTTTTACTTTGATGAAAGACGAGATCCTGTAAAATCCACAACAGCTGCGGCAAGACACTTAAAAGATTTATATAATTCTTTGGGTGATTGGTATCTTGTATTGGCAGCATACAATTCGGGAGAAGGCCGGGTAAAAAGAGCGATAGTAAAATCCGGTTCAGATGATTTCTGGTCAATAAGAAAAAATCTTCCTAAGGAAACAAGGAATTATGTACCTCAGTACATTGCTGTTTGTATGATTGCTATGGATCCATTGGCATATGGTTTCAGTGATATTCAATTCCAAACTCCATATGAATATGAATCATACAATATTCCCGGAGCTATAGACCTTGGTTACCTAGCAACTATCTGTGGTACAGATTTAAATACTTTACAGGATATGAATCCTGAACTTATTCAGTTGAGTACACCACCCGATTTTTCAGGAGGATATCCATTAAAAATTCCTAAAGGTTCCCTTGAACAATTTGCAGCTCAGCTTCAAAACATTCCTGAGTCAGCAAGAAGAACTTTCCTAGTTCATGAAGTACGAAAAGGTGAAACGCTTACAAGGATTGCAAAAAAGTATGGTGTAACTGTTTACGAACTTGCAGATGCAAACAATATTTCTACAAAATCTAAATTATATGTTGGTGTTCCTTTAAGGATTCCTGTACTAATTGATCCGAATCAAAATAACTATTCATTCAATACTGATATTGTTGTTGCGGAAGATAATGGTAATAATACAGACGAAGAATATATTTCACCATATCTGACTCTTAACAGCGGCGATGTTACTCAAGATGTTAATGATGTTCAGCCGGTAACAGAATCATCAACCGAAACTGTTGGTGAAACTGAAACAAACTCAGTAACAACACTTTATACTGAAGAAAAAGAATTAGAAGGAACAATCGAAGCAATCATTCCTGAAAACTATCAGCCGGTTACATACAAAGTAAAAAAAGACGACAGTTTACTTGGAATAGCTGATATGTTCAATTCGAGAGTGAGTGATGTAAGGAACTGGAATAATATTCCCTATACTTCTTCAATAAAAATCGGACAAATTTTAACAATCTATGTACCTGATGATAAACAGGATTATTATGCCAGCCTTGATAAAAGTACCGAGATAGAAGAAAAAGCTCCGAAAACTTATTCTGAAAATTCTATAGATGCATATGTGTATCATACAATCAGACGTGGAGAAAATCTTGGATTAATAGCAACTCAGTACGGAGTTAGCATTGCAGCCATTAAGGAATGGAATGACCTGGCAAACAACAAAATAATTGCTGGTAAAAAATTAAAAATTTATACCGATGAGAGTTATACTCCAACAACCACAGAAATTTCCAGCAAGAACACTAAAGGCAATCTCTATAATTATAAAGTCAGGAAGGGAGATACAATCGGTCAGATTGCAGAAAAATATCATGTATCTGTCTCTGAATTAAAAAAATGGAATGGGTTAAAGAGTAATAAAATACTTGTCGGTGCAAGCTTAAAGATTTACACAACTGAACCGACTTCTTCATTTGTTGAAAGCACAACGACACCCGATGCAAATGTTAATTATCATAAAATCAAAAAAGGTGAAACGATTGGAAGCATCGCCGAAACTTATAGAGTTTCAACATCCAGCATTAGGGAATGGAATGACTTATCGAATGATAAAATAGTTGCCGGGAAAACTTTAAAAATATATTCTGATGATCCGCCTGTTCTTGTTACAAAAAATGTTTCAAAAAGTTTTGAACTGACCGGAGAAGCTATTAATCATTCAATACAGCCAGGCGAAACAATTATTGGTATAGCTGATTTGTATGATGTTTCAGTGGATGATATTAAAAGATGGAACAACCTGAAAAGCAGCCGCATTCTTGCAGGTAAATCATTAGTGATTTATTCCAGTGGAGAAACAAAAACTGTAGTAACTAAAACAACAAACAAATCGAGCGGTGATTACATACATCACAAAGTTAAAAAAGGTGAAACTTTAAGCATCATTGCTGAGAATTATAAAGTTTCAATCGCAAGTTTGAAACAATGGAATAATATTTCAGAAAGTAAAATCAAAGCAGGACAGAATTTAGTAATCCGAAAATCAACCGGCAGTGAAAGTTATAATCCGGTTGCTGGATATCATTTAGTTGAGAAAGGTGAATCTCTCTATTCAATTGCAACGAAGTATAATACATCTGTTCAAAAACTTAAGAAGCTAAATAACCTTTCCAGCAGTAAAATAATTGCCGGACAAAAAATTAAAGTGGGTTGATTCCACTTATTTTAATAATTACTTTTAAACTGTAATTAATTCGTTCTTTATTTTATTTACTTCAAGCCGTTAGGGGTGTTATCCCGAGCCTTTGGGATGACTGAGATAATACCCTAACACCTGATCTGGGTAATGCCAGCGTAGGAAAACGGGCTAAGAGAACAATAGTGATTTTAGCCGTTTCTTCAAACGGCTTTTTTTCATGGAGGATTGGTATGAAAATCACAATTGTTCTTTTTTTTATTTTAAATTTTCTTACTTCTGCACAACAAATTACTCTCAAAGGGAAAATTGTTGATGCAGAAACTAACCTGCCTTTGCAAAATGTAAATGTTATTGTCATTAGTAAAATTGGAGTCGGAACATTTACTGATTCCAACGGCGAATTTATTCTATCAACTGAAATTACTGATGAAGATACGCTGACAATAAGTAATGTTGGATATGAGACGGGAATCATCACTGCAAAAGAGCTTTTAAATATTCCCGAAATACAAACTTCGAATGAAAATATTTTCTATACCTTCTATCTGAATAAAAAAATAATTCCATCTCAAACAGTTCTTATTGAAGCGACACTTGGTCAAAAGGGAATTACTCCTCTAGCATACGATCAGATAGATAAAAAAGAGATTGAAAAAGTTTACACAGTCTACGATGTTCCGAAATATCTTAGTGATCTTCCGTCATCAACTTTTTATTCCGAAAGCGGAAATGGAATCGGATACAACTATCTGAGCATTCGCGGATTTGATCAGAGAAGAATTACAGTTTCAATAAATGGAATTCCGCAGAATGATCCCGAAGACCACAATGTTTACTGGCTGGATTTTCCGGATCTTCTTTCAAGCACTGAACTCATTCAGGTTCAAAGAGGAGCTGGTTCAGGTGTGTTCGGTTATCCGGCCATCGGCGGTTCAATAAATCTTATCACATCATCATTCTCAAACAAACCCAAAGTTGAACTATCTGCATCGTACGGTTCTTATGTTACAAGAAAATATTCTGCATCTTTTTCAAGCGGACTGATTGACAATCAATATTCAGTTTATGCAAAGCTTGGACAAATAATAAGTTCAGGATATAAACAGTTGACGAAAGTCAATTTTAAAAATTATTTTCTTTCGGCAGTTCGATTTGATGAGAACTTTACCACTCAAATTAATTTTTACGGTGGACCAATTGAAGATGGTTTGGGATACACCGGTGTTGTTAAGTTTGCCGTAAAAGATAAATCATTACGACGAGAAAATTATTCATACTGGGAAGCAGATGAAACAGGTTACACATTTGTTGTTCCAAGAAGACAGGAAGAGATTGAAAATTTTTCTCAGCCTCATTATGAGTTATTAAATGAATGGCAGATTAATAAAAATTTAAAAATGAATTCCGCTTTATTTTTGGTGATTGGAAATGGTTTTTTTGATTATGATGGTTCGTGGTCGGTTTTTTATGATGACTATTTTAGATTGAAAGAAAATGGATTTGATACTAATTATGTTCCAACAAATGCATTGATTCGCGCACAGGTTGAAAATGAACAATACGGCTGGATTCCAAGATTCAGCTATGACCACGGAAACGGAACTCTTTTCTTTGGAGCAGAATTCCGGAAACATAATTCACTTCATTGGGGAAGTATTAATTTTGCTGAGAATCTTCCTCCAGGAGTTACTAAAGAATATAAATATTATTCATACAATGGAGCCAAAGACATTTACAGCATATTTGTTAATGAATCATTCAAATTAAATGAATACTGGAATTTACTCGGCGAATTACAATTGGCATATCACAAGTACAAATTATTTGATGAAGAATACGTTGGAACGGATTTTACAGTCAGCAATCTTTTTTTTAATCCGCGGATTGGAGTTAACTACAAACCAACAGCTCCGTTAAATATTTATTTATCTTTTGCACGAGTTTCACGCGAACCAAGATTGAAAGAATATTACGATGCTGCTGAATCGAGCGCTGATCAAGTTCCGCAGTTTGAAATTAATTCGGATGGAACTTACAATTATGATGAGCCGCTTGTAAAACCTGAAACGATGAACGACTTTGAACTTGGTGTATCATTTAATGAAGAAAATCTTTCACTTACTCTTAATCTTTTTTATATGCTATTTAATGATGAAATTGTGAAAGACGGACAGGTGGACAGATTTGGTCAGCCGACAACAGGAAATGTTGATCGTACAATTCATCTCGGTGCAGAATTTTCTGCAATCGTGAAATTTATTGATGACAAGCTTGAACTTTTCGGAAATGCAACAGTCAGTAAAAACACAATTGAAGATGGAAAATTCTTTATTGATGACAGTAGTTTCATTGACGTAAGCGGAAACAGAATTACCGGTTTTCCTGATTTTCTTGCAAACATTGGTGCTGCGTTTCAGCAGTCGGGATTTTATTTAAGACTAAGTGGAAAATATGTTGGCGAATTTTATTCTGATAATTACGATGAAAATCTTGAAAGCTATTTAAATCTTTATCCCGGATTTGTTGACTATTCCGATAATCTGAATGAAGAATATTTTGTCTCTGATGTTTTTATGAGCTATGAATTTGCCATGATAAATTCTTTGACACCATGGAAAATTTATCTTCATGTAAATAATATTTTTGATAATTTGTATTCGGCTTATGCAATCGGAAAAGAATTTTTCCCAGCGGCTGAAAGAAATTGGTTAGCTGGAATCCAGGTTGGATTGTAAAATCATTTTTGTCAGTCTGAGCCTGTCGAAGACTGACTTCTTTTGGTTAGTTCACACTTCGACAAGCTCAGTGTGACATTAGAAGACTAAATTGATTATTAGTTATGAAAAAATGCATCATACTTGCTAACGGAAAACCACCGAGGAAAAAAATAATTTCCTTTTTTCAGATGAAAGGATATGAAAATTTAATTTGTGCTGACGGTGGAGCAAACTCAGCCTTGAAGATGAAATTGCATCCGGATTTAATAATCGGCGATCTTGATTCAATTTCACAAACGGCATTGAATCATTTTAAAAGCAGAACAAAAATTATCCAGTTAAAAAGACAAAATGATACTGATGTTGAAAAGTGTATTACATATGCAATCTCAAAAGGTTTTGATAAAGCTTTACTGACTGGAGTTACTGGCAACCGTCTTGATCATACATTCTGTAATCTTGGAATTGTGCTAAAGTTCTTCCCGAAAATAGAATTATCTCTCATTGCTGAAAATTCTTTTCTAAAACCATTTCGTGGAAATGCAAAACTGAAAACTCATCCCGGAGAGACAATCTCAATTTATGGCTTCGACAATAAAACAAAAATCACTTCGAAAGGTTTAAAATATCCTTTGTCAAAAACAACACTTCCTTTCGGTGAAAGAGAAAGCACAAGCAATATCGCAACAAGCAATGAAGTTGAATTGAAAATCAAGTCTGGTGTTATATTCGTTATCCGTGATGTTAATTTGATGATGAAGTATGATCTCTTTTAATCCGCTTGATATTTTTATAATCATTCTCTTTTTTTCAATTCTTTTATTTATCGGATTTTACTCAGGAAGAAAAACAAAATCTGAAGCGAGCGACTATCTTTTATCAAACCGAAGTCTCGGACTATTTTTATTTATTGCAATAAATGTTTCCACCTGGTACGGAGGAATTCTTGGAGTAGGGGAATTTACTTATCGATACGGACTTGTAAGCTGGTTTACACAAGGATTGCCTTATTACATCTTCGCTTTTCTTTTCGCTATTTTCTTCGCAAAAAAAATCAGAGAAGCATCTCTGTTTACAATTCCCGATAAGCTGACGGAAATTTATGGCAGGAAAGTTGGATTAGTTTCTGCAATTATTGTTTTTGTTCTCGTTTCTCCTGCACCTTATCTTTTAATGACTGCAAACCTGGTTTCATTGATATTCCATCTTTCTCTAATTCCTTCACTTATAATTTCACTTGTTCTTTCAATGGTCTATTTGATTAAAGGAGGATTCCGTTCGAATGTTTATGCTGATGTGTTCCAGTTTTTTGTAATGTTTGTTGGATTTATTGTTGTTTTAATTTTCTCGGCAATAAATTTTGGCGGAATTGATTTTATTTCTTCTTCTGTTCCTGAAAATCATTTGAAAGTAACTGGTGGAATGTCGCCGGCATTTATAATCATCTGGTTTTTAATTGCGTTATGGACATTTACCGATCCCGGTTTTCACCAGAGATGTTACGCAGCAAAGTCCGGTAATATTGCAAAGCGGGGAATTATTATCTCGATTGTTT
>JANWIS010000055.1 GCA_025449775.1 Ignavibacteriaceae bacterium | reverse complement strand
GAAACAGATATGCCGACATCCTGTAAAAGCCCATCTTTAATATCATAAATCCATCCATGAACAGAAAGTATTTGATGTTTTTGCCATGCTTCTTTAACCGTATTTATTTTGCTGATATTGAATACCTGTTCGATCACATTCAGTTCGCAAAGTTTATTGAACTGAGTCGAATAGTTTTTAATAGTGGAAAACTGATCCAAATATTTTCCCTTTATATTTTCGATGTGACTTAGCCAATCATCAACTAATCCTAATCTGGAATTATCCAAAACAGATTTTACTCCGCCGCAGCCGTAATGTCCGCAGACAATTATGTGTTTAACTTTAAGCACTTCAACTGCGTACTGAATAACAGATAGACAATTTAAATCATTCTCCACAATCAGGTTTGCAACATTCCGGTGGACAAAAAGTTCTCCCGGAAGCAACCCAACAATCTGGTTTGCAGGAACTCTGCTGTCGGAACATCCAATCCAGAGATATTCTGGAGATTGTTGAGAGAATAGTCTTTTAAAAAAATCGGGATCGCTTGCAGTCTGTTTATCAGCCCATATACGGTTATTTTCGAAAAGATGATTCAGTTCATTCATAAATAATTTCAATAAGTTTTTTTAATAAAATTTGTTCACAGGTTCACTTAAAATTTTTCCTCCTCTTACAGTTGCACCAAGCACTAATCCGGCACCAATTAGAACTAAATTTTTTATTATATACTGACCTTCGATAGTTAAACCGTATGGAAAGTAAGTCCACACTTTTTCAGGAAGGATAAGAAGTGGTAATGCAGTTCCGGGCATTTGAAGGAAAAGAAGAAGGAGAGTCATTCTCATGAATTTTCCGGTGATCAATCCCATGCCAATTAAAGTTTCCCAGCATGCAAGGATTGGAATGAAAATATCAGGATTAAAGAAATAGATTGTGTTCCTAACAAGATCTTCAGCTGGACTCAATCCTTTAAAGAATTTTAGAAAACCAAACCAGAAAAAAACAATTCCCAAACCGACTCTCAGTATTATTAATCCATACTTAGCCATCCACTCCGTTATTTTTCTGTCGAGCTTGTCGAATCGTTTCTCAATTATTTTTTCTTCAAATGATTTCATTTTTTATTTTGGTTTCAGATGTATATTAATCTACACTTATTCTAATTGTCATTTCAGGTTCATTAAAAATGAATTTAGCTTTTTCCCAGGAAGGAGGACCAAACCATCCGCTTGCATCATTCGAATATCCATAATCTTCAGAAGGAATTCCGAGGATATCAGTATCGAGCTCTCCATTCCGGTTTTCATCGTGAAATACTTTAACTGCATATTCACCGTATACAATGGAATCAATTGTTACAATCACTTCTTTATTTTTAATTGAAAGGATTTTACCAATCCACACTGTATCCTCTCGTTCATAAATTTCCTCAGTGTTATTTATTGCAAACCAGCAATCACCTTCATCATTGCTGAAATCAGAAATAATAATAGTCAGAGTACCAATTTCATTAACAGAACCTGTTTGACTGAATGAAAAACCAGTAGTGAGTAAAATAATTACCAGAAAAAATGATTTTAAATTTATCATAACTTTAATTTGAATAGCGTGAACCGGTCAATTCTTACGTTTTGATTGAAAAATATTTTCAATCTTCAAAGCAATCAACGAGAATAAATAACCCAAAGCGGCACCAATCAATGCACCGGCAATAACATCAGAAGGATAATGAACTCCTAGATAAATTCTTGATAATGCAATCAGTGTTGCAGTAATTATGAAAATCCATTTGTATGACGGATAAAGTTTGAACAGGAAAAAAGCTGCTGCAAAATTGTTGAAGGCATGATTCGAAGGAAATGAAAATCCGCCTGCGCATCCAATCGGAGTTAATACATCCGGTAAAGCATTGCAAGGTCTTATCCTTTCAAAAATTTCTTTAAAAATTTTGTGACCTGTTTGATCAGTCACAACAATTAAAATTATTAAAACAACAATTGTAATTTTTCCGTGTCTTCCACCTTTGAAAAATGTTATTCCGGCAAGTATTAAATAGGCTATATACCAGTTACTGACATCAGTAATTATGGAAAAAAATTTGTCAAGAAATCCGGTAGAAATAGTGTGGTTAAAGAAATAAAAAATTGTCAAATCTATTGAATACAGAAATTCCATATTGGCACTAAATGTGAAGTAATATTTTGATACAAATGTAATAAAAAAATGTAATTTCACTAAATTATTAAAGGAAACATTGAGCTCAGGAAATGTAAATAAAGCAAATTATTTCACTTCGACTCTCAGCTCATCGATTATCGACTTTATTCTCAAGAGCAAATTTCCCCTCTCCAACAAAACTTACGATGAAGTTAAAAGACAGTTTGAGACTCTTTTATTTGCACCGTTAAGAATTTTATCATTGCTTGTAGCTGTGTTCGGATTATTTGCAATGATCTTTGAAGTAAAATATTTTCCCGGTAATTCTCTCGAGATTTATTTTATCAGGCTTAGTTCAACCGTCATTGCATTTTCAGTACTTACAATTTTAAGTACGAACATCACGGTCAAGCGTTCAATTTTTCTTGTGCATATACTTCTTCTTACAATTATCATTTCCTCCGGGTTGATGATATACCTTATTCCAACCACACTGCTTGTCAATTCAAGTATAGTTGGTTTGGTGATTTTCACTTCGGCATTGTTTCTCAGTTGGGAATTATGGAATCAGATTGTAGTTGCCATTTATTATAATCTTGTTTTTGCTGCATCAATACTATTGAATGATCGCGGTATTTATTTTCTTCCGAATATAGTTGAATCAGTAATTTTCATTATGTTCCTTAGTCTTGTATCAGTGCTGGCTTGCGCAATTAATTTCAGGCTGAGATTACTTTTGGCAGAAAGAAATTTCCAGGTTGAAAAATCAGAAAAAAAATACAGGTCAATCATTGATAATTCAGCCGAAGGAATATTCCAATCAACAACAGACGGAAAATGGTTAACGATCAATAAAGCATTTGCCGGGATTTTAGGTTACAAAAATGAACAGGAATTAATGGGTGTTGATGTAAGCGATATTTATGTTGATGAGATAGATAGAAAAAAACTTATTGCTGAACTTGAAAAAAATGAACGGATAGAAAATTACAGGATAAAATTAAAACGGAAAGATGGTTCTATTGCCGTGGTCAGGTTAAACGACCGGCTGGTGAAGGATGAGAACGGGAAGACATTTTTTGAAGGGAACATTTTTGAAATAACTGAACAGGTTAAAGCAGAAGAAGCACGACAGTTGGTTGAATCAGCTCTTAAACTTGAGAAAGAAAAGACTGAAAAATTAGCGGATGAGGCCATGAGACTCAGCCTCACTAAGAGTAAATTCCTGGCGAATATGAGTCATGAAATAAGAACACCAATGAATGGAATACTTGGGTTCCTAACTTTAATTGAAGCAGGTGAGTATGAAAATGATGAGGAGTTGAAACAGTTTTCAGCCAATGCACGGCATTCTGCAGAATCTTTACTCGATATAATCAATTCCATTCTTGATCTTTCAAAAATTGAAGCAGGAAAGGTTGAAGTAGAGCAGCTTAATTTTAATCTTCTTAATGTTATTGATCAATCGATATTAGTAGTTTCCGGAAAAGCTGCAGAAAAAAAATTAAGTATCAAAAAAGAAATTCAGAACTGTTCGGAGTATCGGCTTATTGGTGATACAATAAAGTTACGACAAGTACTTATTAATTTATTGAGCAATGCAGTAAACTTCACTTCAGAAGGTGAGATAAGATTAATAGTAAATACTCAACCGGTTGATGAAAAAACTGTTGAATTGAGTGTATCGGTCAGTGATTCAGGCATTGGCATTCCATCAGATAAACTTAATGTACTCTTTAAACCATTTTCACAAGTTGATGGATCAGAAGCAAAACAGTTTGGCGGATCCGGATTAGGACTTGTGATTTGTAAAGAATATATCGATCTGCTTGGTGGTGTAATAAATGTTGAATCGAAACCAGGGAAAGGCAGCATTTTTAATTTTAAAATCCAATGCGGTATTCAACCCAAATCAAATTCCGCTGAAAAAAAAACTGAGATAAATTATAGTGCTGAAGAAATAATTACATACAACAATGACATTAGAATAGCTAATAACGGATTTAAAGCCAAAAGATCGAAGTATAAAATTTTACTTGCTGAAGACAATCTGATTAATCAAAAAGTTTCTATGAAAATTTTATCTGCAGCCGGATATAAATCCACTGCAGTTGTGAATGGTCAGGATGCTGTGAATGCAATAATGAATGATGATTTTGACGCAATCTTAATGGATATCCAGATGCCTGAAGTTGATGGCTACAGTGCAACGGAGCAAATACGGGCATTACAAAATTCGAAGAAGAACATTCCAATTATAGCGCTGACAGCTCATGCATTAATGGGAGATAGGGAAAAGTGTTTGGATGCTGGCATGAATGATTATGTAGCCAAACCGATCGTTGGTCAGGAGCTTATTAAAAAAGTTGATGAACTTTTTAATATTAAAAGTGATATTAACGTTGATACAGTCAGTCAAGTGCAGGTTGAAAATGCTTTTATTGATAAGAACAGGTTACAGGAAGTAAGTCTTGGAAATTCTGAATTCGAAAAAGATCTCCTCAACTCATATGTTGATGATGTTGATCAGAAATTTAAAAACCTGAACAGCTTTCTCGACAGTAAAGAAATTAATAAGATTATTAAGCTTGCTCATACTATAAAAGGAGCCAGCTATTCAATCGGAGCGAAAAAATTAGGTGATGAAGCGTATGGAATTGAAATATCCGGAAAAAATAATGATTGGCTTAGTGTTACCGAAAGGATCGGGAATCTAGGAGCTTTGGTAGAAGCTACTAAATCAGAAATTAAAGAATACCTGGTAAAAAAATAAAAGCCCAACAGGGGAGGGCTTTATTTTTATTTACACTTCAACGGCTACTTTTTCATTTTCAAATTTTAGCAATACATTTCTAATCGTATCAACTGCAAAATCAATTTCTTCTTTTGTGATAACAAGCGGAGGTGCAAATCGGATTATATCACCATGAGTTGGTTTTGCAAGCAAACCGTTTTCTTTGAATTCAACACAAACATCCCATGCTGTTTTTCCGGATTTCGTTTGCTTGATTACAATTGCATTGAGCAATCCTTTACCTCTTACCAAAGTGACAATCTCAAGTTCATCGGCTAATTTTTTTATTTCTTCACGGAAGTAATTTCCAAGAAATTCAGCATTCTCTGCAAGCTTTTCTTCTTTGAGAACTTGTAAAGCGGCAATTGCAACTTTGCATGCCAGCGGATTCCCGCCGAAAGTAGAGCCGTGCTGTCCCGGTTTAATTGTAAGCATTAT
>JANWIS010000054.1 GCA_025449775.1 Ignavibacteriaceae bacterium | reverse complement strand
CTTTATTGAACTTTACTTTTAGTCAGTCACTGTTGGAAGTACTTGTATTGAATCTTGCCGTTAAGAACATTCTTAACTCTGAATACAGAGAGGTTTATAAATACAAAGGCAATGAATATAATTTCCAAACATACAGATATGGTATCAGTTACTCAATCGGTTTAAGCTATAATTTGTAAAAATAATAATCTAAAAATATCAATAAACAAGGAGGGGAAACCCCTATGAAAAAAATCTATTTACTTTTATTGGCTTTATTTTTAACCTCAGTAACTTTTGCTCAGGTTAATGTAACAGCTGATATTTCATCCAACACAAACTGGTCAGCAAGCAATGTTTATCTTCTCGATGGATTGATTTTTGTTAATGATGGGGCAACGCTTACAATAGAAGCAGGAACAGTCATCAAAGGCAAACTTCAATCAAACATAACAACAGGAGACGGTGCTAGTGCTTTAGTTATCCGTAGAGGTGGGATAATCATGGCTGAAGGTAATGCTTCAAGCCCGATTATTTTTACTTCTGAACTTGATGATGTTACAAATCCAAATGATTTAACTTCTAGTGACAGAGGTCTTTGGGGTGGATTAATTCTTTTAGGTCGTGCAGTTACAAATCAACCCACAACGGAAAATCAGATTGAAGGTATACCGGTTTCAGAGGATGCAAAGTTTGGTGGAACTGATGATAATGACAACTCTGGTGTTTTGAAATATATATCGATACGTCATGGAGGATTCTCAATCAGCGGTGTTGCCGGAGATGAAATTAACGGTCTCACATTAGGTGCAGTTGGTAATCAAACTGTTATTGAACATATCGAAGTATTTGCAAATTTCGACGACGGTTATGAATGGTTTGGTGGAACAGTAAATTCAAAGTGGCTAGTATCAGCTTTTTGTGGCGATGATGGATTTGACTGGGATATGGGTTACAGAGGAAAAGGTCAGTTCTGGTTTTTAATCCAGGGAACAGATGAAGCTGGACGTGGCGCTGAACAGGATGGAGGAGATGATAATGAAACCGGTACACCTTACGCAACTCCTTATGTGGTAAATGCAACATATATTGGAGCTGGTGAAACTTCTTCAGTCCCCGGTGGTGATGGAAATGATTTTGCTTTGATATTTAGAGACAACTCTGGTGGTTTTTACTACAGCAGCATATTCACTGATTTTGTTCAAACAGGAATTGAAGTTGAAGATTTAGCATCAGGTGAAGACAGCCGCAGCAGATTAGAAAATAACCAGCTTGCGCTTGTAAATAATTTGTTCTATGGATTTGGCAATGGCAATACCTTAGCTAATATCGCAACTCAGGATTTTGTGCAAACACATTTAACGGCAAATAATAACCAGATGGTTGATCCGCAAATTAATAATATCAGCAGAGACGATAGTGAAAGTCTTGACCCGCGTCCAAATCAATCTGGTTCTGCAAGTACAGGTGCAACACAACCAGCTGATCCATTCTTTGATGCAGTTGAATACTACGGAGCTTTCGATCCAGCTATAGGTTTATGGACACATGGTTGGACTGCAATATCTACTTATGGAATCACTAGAGTTGAGGATGAAATTTACATTAATTCAGTGCCGGAGAATTTTACACTAAATCAGAATTATCCCAATCCATTCAACCCAACTACTAAAATTGTTTATTCCGTGGCTGAAGCATCATATATCAACCTGACTGTTTATAATATTTTAGGCAAGGAAGTAGCTCAGCTTGTTAATGGTTTTAGAAATGCCGGAACTTATGAAATTATATTTAATGCTGAAGAATTATCAAGTGGATTATACTTGTACACTTTAGAAACCGGCTCAACCAGGATTACAAGGAAGATGACATTACTTAAGTAATAAAGTTTGCTCTCTCTCACTCTCCTTCGACAAAAGGGTGCCTGTTCCCAGGCACTTTTTTTATTTTGAGTTTTAGCTGACTATTAATGGTTCAGAATCTCAATCGGAATTTATTTAACAATTTGATAATTAGAATTTAAAGTATTTCAATAAGAAATTTACCCTTACAAAATTTTATCCTTGGAAAATTATTTAAGATGACAAAAATACTTTTAGTTGATGATGAGCCGGATATTGTTGAATTCCTTAAGTACAATCTGGAAAGAGAAAATTTTAAGGTTATCCATTCTTACAATGGAAGGGAAGCTTTAAATATGTTAAATCAAAAGCCAGATTTAATACTTCTGGATATAATGATGCCTGGATTGAATGGATATGAAGTCTGCAGAAAAATAAAAGAAGATATCCAATTTAAATCAATACCTGTGGTTTTTCTAACTGCATTGTCCCAGGAAAATGATGAGATAAAAGGCTTGGAAGCCGGTGGTTCAGATTTTATCACAAAACCGATTTCTCCAAATAAACTTATTGCTAGAGTTAAAACTAATTTGCGGAATACCAATCTTGAAATTGATAGTAAAGAAAATCTAAAATCAAAAATAAGTTTTGATAAGTTATTAATTGACCCTGATTCTTATAAAGTTTTTGTTGATCAAAAAGAAAAATTTTTCCCCAAAAAGGAATTCCAGCTTCTTCATATGCTCGCTTCTCATCCCGATAAAGTTTTTCGACGAGATGAAATATTAAAAAAACTTTGGGGTGAAGATGTTATGGTAATTGATAGGACAATTGATGTTCATATAAGAAAAATCAGGGATAAACTGGGGAAGTATTCAAATTATGTGTTAACTATAAAAGGTATCGGTTACAAATTTCAATCAGAGAACTCTCGAGTACAAAATGAAAATTAGATAATTGGCCTTAATTCATCCAAAAAAAACAGAATAAAACCCGGGATGAAAGATAAAAACCACAAATTGGGAACATTTCCTTTTGGAAATCAAGTTATAAAAGTTTCACAATCCGATAAAACACCCAAACCTGTATTTGTACTTGGAGTCTATGGATCAGCTGTATTTGCTCAATTCATATCTAAAAACCAGGTGAGCAACATTCTGTGCTTGCCAGTCGATAATGAACCGGAAATATTCTGGAATGGGGGATTAAATGAAGCAAAACAAATTATTTCGAAAATAAAAGTTCCGAAACATTCTGGAAAGTTAATTGCTGAGAATGAAAAGTTAAATGGAATGCTTGGAAAGGCGCTTGATAAGTACTTTCTCCATCCATTAAAATTAGATCGGAGCCAGGTTTGGTTATGCAACTTATTTCCGCATTTTGTTTCGAACAAAAATGAGAGGAGATCTGTTAAAAGTTTTAATTACATTCATGCAACGATTAAAACACCGCCGGCCATTCTTCCTTCAAAAAAAAACAGATGGAATTACATTGGTAAAGTTAGATTCAGGGAAGTTACTGAAGAGATATTTCAAGCCCGTCCTGAATATTTGGTCACACTCGGTGAGCAACCGCTAAAATGGTTATTAAAAGAGTTCAATCCGACAGTTGGTAATTTATTGAACGTAAAAAATTATGGAACGATAACAGATATTAATTTCGATTCTATTAAATTGAAACTTATTCCTTTGTTTCACCCGAGACAAATATTAAAAGAGAAAAACAGGGAATCGAGGATTGGATTGTTACATTACGACTGGCTAAAATCGAAAGCAAAAAAAATTAAGATTAGTTATTAGTCGCTTCAATTTTATTCATCATCTGTAATTTTATAAAAAAACCCGATAGTTAGTGATTCTATCGGGCAATTGGCTAACCGCTGTAAGGATTACAACTTATAGCACACACTTAACTTAATAAGTTAGTCTTGCATTGTCAAGTATTCTTTTACAAGATCATTCATAACAATATTTAGTTTATTATCATTCCACATACTTGCAAATTCTTAAAATAAAATCGAAAGTTGTTTCTTCGGATTAAACAGAATAAAATATTTAATACTGGATTAATAATTATATAACACAGTAATAACATATTAGAAATATTCAATTAACAATTCAGTTAAGCTTAGTTAACATTTAAATAACGGATTACTAACTCCTTCCTAACACCTTGTTAACATTCTATCAATAACTTTCCGACGAACATTCCTTTTCTCAAATTATTCTGAGAGCATATAGATGTTAACTACTAAGCACGTCCTTTTATTGCTGATTGTAATATTAACGACAACCAGCAATTCTATTTACAGCCAAACAACAGGAACAATTTCAGGTAAAGTTATTGATCAAAGCACAGGTGAAGATATAATCGGTGCAAATATTTTGATTGACGAAACCACTTTTGGTGCTGCAACTGATCTTGATGGAAAATATTCAATAAAAAATATTCCTTCCGGAAACTATTCTTTGACCATATCATACATCTCATACTCAAAAAAGAGAATCGAAAATGTGACTGTTAAACAAAACGAAATCATACAAGTTGATGTCGCTCTTCAGCCTGAAGCTATTTCTGTTGATTCAGTTGTTATTGTTGGGGAAGCATCACTTGAATATGAAGCAGCATTGTTGAATCAACAAAAAAAATCTATTACAATAAGTGACGGCATCAGCAGAGAGCAGATTAAAAAATCACCTGATTATACAAGTGCTGAATTTTTGCAGAGAGTTCCGAGCATTACTTTATTGGAAGGCAAATATATTTTTATCAGAGGAGTCAGTGAACGTTATAGCAGTGCACAGTTAAATAACACACCTCTTGCAAGTAGTGAACCCGATAAAAAAGATTTTGCATTCGATCTCATTCCATCTTATCTGGTTGAAAATACGATTGTTGAAAAATCGTATACACCAGATAATCCCGGTGATTTTGCTGGTGGAATTGTTAAAATAAATACGATTGATTTTCCTTCACATACATTATTCAGATTCAGTTATGGAACTTCATATATTCCAAATGTCACAACAAAGAATTTCAATACTTATGCAGGTGGAAGTAAAGATTATCTTGGAATTGATGATGGTACAAGAGACTTACCGGAAGGTTTTCCTTCAGATATAAGGAACCTTGTTCCAAATGATGATTCGGTTTATAACCTTGCCCAAACTCTAAAGAATAATTGGCAGGTAAACGGTTCACGCGCTCCAATAAATCAAGCATTCAGCCTAGCATATGGAGACAAATTTGATGTTTTCGGTCAAGACTTTGGCTTAATCTCATCCTTTAATTATAAAACAGAACATACTGAAAATGATTTGATTACTCGTCAAGTATCCGGGGGAGATGAATATGTTTTCGATTATCAGGGCAGGGGTTATAACCATAATGTGAACTGGGGAATACTCTTGAATTTAAATTATAAATTCAGCGATTTCCATAAGCTTGGATTAAAAAATACATTCACTACAAATTCTGATGACGATGTGATCGAATTAAATGGGATCCAATATGATAGAAGTAATGAACAAAACTTGACTGCATTAAGATTTGTTTCGAGAGAACTTTATTCAGGTCAGGTAGTTGGACAAAGTTATTTTTCGATTCTAAGCGGATTACAGGCTGACTATTCTGTTTCTTACTCCGAATCATTCAGAAATGAACCTGATTTCAGAAGATATACTTATGGAAGAGATATGGGATCTCCTCCTGAAGAACGATTTAGAATATTAACAAGTCTTTTACCAAACCTAAGAGAAGGCGGAAGATTTTATTCCGACCTTAATGAAATTAGCAGGGGTTATAAACTTGATCTAAGCTTTCATCTCGGACCCTTCAAATCCAAGTTTGGTGGATTATTTGATAATCGATCAAGGTCATTCAATTCAAGAATTATCAGCATGATAAGTCAGCAAACAACTAACAGCAGTTTTTATTATTACCAGATTGATTCGGTTTTTGCACCTGAGAATTTCAGACAGAGTGGATGGTCTATGGGTGAATATAATGATGGAACAAGTGATTATAATTCGAGTGACGAGAATGTTGGATTGTATGGACTCTTTGAATATCCATTCAGCTTACTCAACCAAAATTTTAATTTAGTTTTTGGAGCCAGATTAGAAAACTATAATCTTCAACTAAATACTTTAAATATCGAAAGCACAGATGAAATTATCGTTAACAAGCATTTTAACGATGTGATGCCATCCGCAAGTCTGATATACAGAATTACTGAAGCGATGAATCTACGGGTTTCGTACAGCAACACTGTAAACAGACCTCAATTCAGGGAGATTGCTCCATTTTCTTATTACGATTTTGAAAATCAATCTGTAGTATCTGGAAATCCAAATTTAATAGATGCCAAAATTACAAACTATGATTTGAGGTATGAGTTATTTCCAAATGTCGGTGAATTAATCTCAGCAAGTTTGTTTTACAAAGAATTGGTGAACCCAATAGAAAAAATCATAGTGCTTACTACTAATGCTAATAATAGGAGTTTTGCGAATGCATCTTTTGCAAAAAATTATGGTTTTGAAGTGGAGTTAAGATCATCATTGCGATATATAACCGATATGCTTTCAAATTTCACAATCACAGGGAACTATACTCATATCGAATCTGAAATAGATGAAACTTCTCAAGGAGTGGACAGAAAAACTCGTCCTATGCAGGGACAATCACCATATATTATTAATCTCTCACTTAATTATAACAATTTTAACTGGGGCTCAAATTTTACAGTGCTTTTTTATAAGTATGGTGAAAGACTGATTGAAGTCGCCAGTGATTTGGATAGTGATTACATAGAAAGTGCTCGTGCTACTTTTGATTTTGTGTACAACCAGGAAATAGGGCAGCACTTTGAAGTCAGGTTCGCTGCAAAAAATATATTTGCCGAAAGTATAGAAGTTTATGAAATTGATAAGCTTGTCAGAAGCTTAAGCACTAATCCAAAATATTCGCTTGCAGTAACATATAAACTTTAATCTTTCAGCTGTGAATTGGTAATAATCTGTTAACCTTAAGTTCACTGCAAGTTTAAACTAGAAACTTAATTTTAATTCATCAATTATTTACAACTAACGGAGGGTAAATGAAGCAAAATATTTTCACAAAAAATCAGGGGAATTAGTAATGAATTTTTTAAACAAAGTAATTTGGAGAACTAAATGAAAAATTTTCTATTAGTGATTATAATGTTAATCACATTCACATTTTCATCTTACGCACAGTTCTGTGACGGTTTAATAGACAGTACAATCACAGCAGGTACATATACGGGTGATTATGTACTTAGCGCAAATAAAGTTTACAAACTCACGGGCAAAATTTATATTGGCAATGCTGTTGCTGGTAATGGTGCTTCTTTAACTATTCCGGCAGGAACTTTATTGTTTGGAGATAAACCAAGCAAAGCAGCTCTTGTAATAACAAGAGGAGCTCAAGGTTTCTTCTTAGGTACAGCACAGAATCCAATTGTGTTTACAAGCTGCTTTCCTCCAGGACAAAGAAATCCCGGTGATTGGGGTGGACTTGTAATTCTTGGTAATGCACCTAACAATCGGGGAACCGAAGTTGTTGAAGGTGGATTTGATGTGGTTTTAGGAAATCATGGTGGAGGAGTAGCATCAGATAACAGTGGAATATTTCAATATGTGAGAGTTGAATTTTCTGGCGTTCCATTTACAACAGATGACGAAACCAATGGAATTACTATGGGTAGTGTAGGTTCAGGTACTGTTATGGATCACTTACAGGTTAACTTTTCAGGTGATGATGGTTTCGAATGGTTTGGTGGAACAAACAATCTGAAATACTTAGTTTCATACAAAACCCTCGATGATGATTTTGATACAGATCATGGTTGGATTGGAAAAGTTCAATATGGTTTTGCATACCGTGATAAAAATCTTGCAGACGTAAGCAATAGTGAAGCTTTCGAATCTGACAATGTTAACGGTCCTTTCTATGCTGCACCAAGAACTGCTCCAATATTCTCTAACATGACTCTCATTGGCCCAAAGAAAACTACAGCAGATACAGATTTCGATCCTGAGTTTTTTACTGGTGTTCATCAAAGGAGAGGCACTTTACAAAATATTTATAACTCAGCTTTTTCTGGTTGGCCAGATGGTATGGTTCGTTTAGATGGAGCTGCAGTGAATGGTGCATTAATGGTTGGGGGAGCTGCAATAGATACTTTCAAATTCAGTCATCTTACTTTTGCAGGAACACCAAGAGGAACCTCTACATCATTGACTCTCACACAATGGAATACATGGTTCGATCAGGTGGTGTATGATAATGATGATTTAACAAATCCTCTCGATTTAAATTTAGTCGATCAATTTAATGACCTCAACCCAAATCTGACTCCTAATTCTAGTTCATCTCTCAATAACAGTGGTACAAATCCAAGTGCGATAAATGCCTTCTTCGAATCCAATGATTACAGAGGAGCGTTTGCACCTGTAGGTACAACTGATGACTTTAAATACAGATGGGATCTTGGTTGGACAAATTATAATCCTCAGGCAACACCTTATGGAGTGGATATTACAATAAGCAATACCATAACTGTAGTAGGAAGTGTAGGAACAAGGTCAATCGTATTCGGAAGAGCTCCTGGTGCAACAGATGGACTTGATGCATCATTAGGCGAATTAGAGGCCCCACCTCTTCCACCATCTGCAGAAATCGATGTTCGATGGCAATTACCGACTGCAGACCAATCGGTTTTTGACCTTAGATCTAATGTTAATCTCGTTCCACCTTCAAGTCCTATTATTTATACTTTCAATGTACAATGGGGTTCAGGTGCAACAGGACCTCAGTTAATTACATGGGACGCAGATAATCTAACGGGTGGATCTTACACTCTTAAGGATGGTGCGGGTGGTGCTATTTACAATGTAAATATGCGAACACAAAACTCACTATCAGTGGCAACTGGTGTAACTCAATTTAAAATAGAAGTTGATTACGACTTTAATGGTGCAGTAACTGTTTGTGGTGGTTGGAGTCTAGTTGGTGCTATGGGCAATTATCCAACAGGAAATCTTGTAACTAATTGGTGGGCTGGGAAAGATCCAAGCAGTTCAGTATTTAAATATACAACACCTTGCGATGGACCTGCTGGATATACTGCTATTACATCGATGATAGTTGGACAAGGGGTATGGATGAAAAATCTTACAGCCCAAACTTATAATTCTGGTGGTGAATGGTCAGCACTATGGTATGCATACAATGATCCGATTTCAATTTGTACTGGTTGGAATTTAATTAGCGGTTTAGATTATGTTGCTCTTGTTAGTGAACTTGGAACAGTTCCAAATAATTTATTAACCGGAGTTGTCTATGGATATACATGTGGAGCCGGCTATCAACAAGCAGTAACTCTCGATCCGGGAAAAGGATACTGGGCAAAATTTACAGCTAATGGACAATTAATCGTTCCTGGACCTCTAACTGGTGTACCAAAAGTTGCTGATATTATTCAGAAAGATTGGGGTAAAATTATTCTTACAGATAATTCAGGTAATTCATATACACTATATTCAGCAGCCAATGTTGATCTTAATAACTACGAATTACCACCGCTTCCACCTTCAGGTTTGTTTGACGTAAGATTCGGCAGTCAAAGGTTTGTAGAAGATCTTAGTTCCGGAAATAATACAATTGACTTTACAGGAGTTGGATATCCTGTAAAAATAAAAGTTGAAGGTATGAGTATAAGGTTACAGGATGTAACAGGCAAAATAGTTGACAGTGAATTAAAAAGTGGTGAAGAAATTGTAATCAACAACAGTGGAATAAATAAACTCATTGTTGTTTCCGGTGAAGTTATACCTGATAATTTTATCCTTGAACAAAATTATCCGAATCCATTTAACCCAAGTACTTCAGTGAAGTTCCATGTTCCGCAGACAAGCGATGTAACAATCACGATTTATGATATGCTTGGTCAGGAAGTAAGAACATTGTTTGCAGGCGAAGTACTAAGAGGATCATACACAGTTAACTGGGATGGAATGAATAACTCAGGAGTGACAATGAGTTCAGGCAGTTATGTTTACAGAATGATAGCAGGCGAATTTGTTCAATCCAAAAAGATGGTTCTTGTTAAGTAATACTTAACCCCAAGTGTATTCTGAGCCCTGCATTTATTCTGTGGGGCTCTTATTAAACAGATAGAAGGAGAGCTCGAATGAAGAGAATTATTTTTATATTTTTCATTTCAATCACATCTAGTTCAATTTTTATTTTCGCACAAGTACCCGAAGTAATGTTTCCAATTCAGGTTTATGATAATGGTACCGTACCTGGAGGGATTAATCTTGAATTTGGTGTGGATCAAACAGGTACTGATTCCCTTGATTTATCATTAGGTGAAGTTGAGTTACCACCATCTCCACCAGCTGGTGTATTTTTTGCAAGATTCATTTTGCCGCCAGGAAATTTTTCAGGAATGCTATCTTCCTATAGAGATATCAGAAATTCAACAGGATACCCATATACTGGAAGTCATGAGTACCGAATAAAATACCAGGTATCGGAGGGATCAACACACATTGTAATTAAATGGAATCTGTCAACTCAAATTACTGGTTTAATGCAGGACATTATTGGAGGTATTGTTATAAATAAACCAATGGCAGGAACGGACAGCCTTGTAATCACAAATTTTGCGCTTAATGAATTAAAGATGTTTATCGATTATGATGCAGTTGTTCCAGTTGAGTTATCTTTTTTTTCTGCAATTGTTTTTAACAACAAGGTAACTTTAGAATGGAGAACAGAGAGTGAAATAAATAATTCTGGATTTGAAATTGAAAGAAGAACATCATTTTCCGAATGGCAAAAAATAGATTTTGTTCCTGGTCACGGGACAACTACTGAACCGAATAACTACCGCTATTCCGATGATGATCAGTTAATGTTTAGAACTTACTTATATCGATTAAAACAAATTGATTTTGATGGCACTTTTAGCTATTCGAATGAAATTCAAATAGAATTATTTTCACCAACTAAATTTCATCTAAGCCAGAACTATCCAAATCCATTTAACCCATCAACGACAATTTCATTCTCGATACCATATAGTGCTTTGGTAACTCTTGTTATCTATAATACTATAGGAGAGAAAGTAGACGAATTAGTAAGCCAGGTACTTGATGAAGGTACTTATAATTATATATGGAACGCTACTGGTTTCACATCTGGTGTATATATATATCAATTAAGTGTTAACCAATTTTCATCAATAAGAAAAATGCAATTAATTAAATAATTCTTACTAATAACTGTGAGAGAGACAGAAATGAAAATAATGGCAATTTTAATAATCTTTGTTCTAATCGTGTTTTTTGAAAATCATAATATTATTGCGCAAACACCCGATGTCAATAATAATTTGATAATTAGAAATAATACCGGACAATCAAACACGCTTTCATTTGGACTGGATCCTTTAGCAACGGATGGAGTTGATAGTAATTTGGGTGAATCGGATTTACCACCATTTCCTCCAATTGAAGCCTGGGATGTGAGATTCTTTCTTCCACTAAATAACTGGATAGGATTAAGTTCTCATAAAGATTATAGACTTGAAACAAATTTCCCTTACACGGGACAGCGTGAACACAGAATTAATATACAAATAGGTCAATTTACAGATACATTATTTATCGAATGGAATTTTCCACCAGAAGTTACTGGTGTGCTTCAGGATTTAATCACCGAAGGAAGTATTATTAATGAGACGATGCAGGGAAGTGACAACTATATGATGATTAGAGGAGTTAATCCTGATCCACTTCTTATATATCAGTTTAAAATAATTATAGATTATAATAATGTGGTTGCTGATGTAGCTGAAGATTTTATTATGGCTGATAATTTTACTATGGAACAAAATTTTCCAAACCCGTTTAATCCAAGCACAACAATAAAAGTTTCAATACCGGTTAGTTCTGACATAAGTTTAAAAGTATTTAATATGCTCGGTGAACTACATTCTATAATTGCTTCGGGATATTATTCTGCCGGAGTTCATCACTTTAATTTCGTCGGCAACAATCTTCCATCAGGTGTTTATATCTACCAGTTGCAATACGATGAAGGACTGTTAACAAAAAAAATGACATTGATTAAATAATAATTTATCAAGTTTAATAATTAATTCTCCAAAATAATGGATGAACATTCTGACTGATAATATTACATTACTAAAAAATAAAATGGTACGAATCTCTCTTAATGTAAAGGAACAGAAGAGGGAGAAGATAGAAATTGTTTCCGATTCTTATCAAATACCATTTCTTGAGGGTTTAACGAAGAAAACTATTATCGCGGGCCGAAACAGAGTTAATCTTTATTATCTGAATTGTTCTTGTAAAATATATCGATTGAATGTAAAGAAATATCCCAGACGAGATCTCCGGAGGATTTGCAATCATCTCTATACAAAATTATTCAGCGAAGCAGAAAATAATCTTGATGAGCTAAGTAAACTCATGTTACATAATCAATTCTGGTTCAGTCAAACCGATGTTAGAAGAATTAAATTTTACAAAGATATCTTATATACAGGATTTCATAAAGATCACAACATAATTAGTTTGTTCAGAGATCAAGACGGGTGGGAAAAATTTGTTTTTGAAATCACAAATAACAATTGGAGAAACGGTTTATCTCCTTTATACAAAGAGAATAAATTGAACGAACTTGAAAAACTTATTGCTGAATTAAATAATGATTTCCTTCAATCTTTAAAAAGCTGATTATCTATATTGATGTTTACCGAAAATGATAAATGCATAAATCCATTTTACAAAAATATTTTTCACCGGTCTTATACACCATTTTACTTGCTTCAGTATTTATTATTAATGCCCGTAACATTGTAATCAAATTTGAAGGAAATGACGGCTGGCAAAAATTAAACAGTTATTACATAAGAGACATAATTGAATTTAAGGGTGAGGTAATTTTTTGTGCGAACGAAGGAATTTTCAGTCTCAAAGATAAACTGAATAGTAAAAGTGCTTACTGCCTGGATACAGATAATACAATTTTAGTTGCCGGAACAAATGAGGGTTTGCTGGTATTTGATTCCTCCTGGAAGAAAATTGAGATAATTCAGGATGGATATCCAGCTCAAGTGAGATCAATCAAAAATTATAATAAGATATTTTATTTTGGTCATGCAGAAGGATCATATGGAATTACAACATGGCAGCCGGAAACCGGTATCCTGTTTCAGGATGACTTCGAAGCATACATTCGCTCTATAGAAGTATTCGATTCCAAAATATTAGCAGGGGATGAAGATGGTAATATCTGGATAAGTAAGGATTCGGGCCGCAGTTTTGATTCAACAATTTATTTGAACGATGAACACCTTACTGTAAGAACAATTAAATGGATTGATGAGACACTTCATATCGGAGCTGGATGGATGTATATAAACTTCGATCAGACTGAACATTATTTAACTCCCACTGATTTTGAATCGGGTTTTGTAGCAACCGGAGATCTGGGAATATTGAAATACGAAAACAACGGATTAGTTCCTTTTAATGATGGCCTGACTGATTTAAGAACATCAGCCATTTTAATTCACAATGATGTAATCTATTGCGGGACAGTGAGCGGTTTATATAAACGAACTCTAAAATGATTTTTCATATTTACTCTCTCTCTCTCTAGCTCTCTCTCCTTCGACAAAGGCGTTGCATCCGGCAGCGCCTTTATTTTATCTTAACAAATAATTAAAGTTTAATTAACAGTTACTTCATAATTATGTCGATTGTATTGATTACTTTTTATTACAAAAATATTTAAACCAGATGAACTTTAGAGATATATTCCATTTCAATTATTTACGAAGTATGATAAAATTAAATGAGAGGGAAGATGAGGAATTTCCTGAATCAGAAAATGATTTACAGTTAACAGAAGATGATGATATTATCTATGTTAATGAATGGCGACAGGAATACGAATTAATCTATCAGTCATATATACTAGAAAAGTAAACTGCCCATCTATAAAAATATCACTCGTTAGATTGAAGTAAATTTGTGTTCACAAGCTTAATATGTTCGTTCTTCAGAGTTTGACTTGCATTTTTTTTAACTTTGTTCGGCAGTTCAATATTACGGATATCAATTTTAATCTTTCCTTCGCCTGTTTCCAGAAAATTAATCTTTACTGATTGTTTTTCATTTTTTACAGTGGCTCCTCCATTTAAAAATTTAATATTCTTCCTGGAATATTCCCTTGATTCATGAGCATGTCCGTGAAGAACCAAATTAATATTGGACTCTTTAAATAATTTGAATAATCTTCTTTTGTTTCTGAGTTTCATAGTTTGCTTTTCGATTCCAGACCAAATACTACCGAAAGTACTTTTAGAATTATTTTTAAGCTTGTTAAAGTGGTGATGGATAAGAATAATTTTCCGCTCAGATTTATTTTCTAATGATTTTAAAAGTTCAGCTGTCTGTCCAAATTGGAATGCATTTATTTCCCCATTCGATCCGAAAGTATTTGAAAGGTTGGAATACTTTGCGACGGAATTTAATCCGATAAAAATTATATCATCAATCTTTTTTGCATAAGGAAAGAAACCAGATTGAGGCAGGAAAAAACAATTATCAAAAGATTCACGAAAGCAACTTGTGAACTCATCAACACGTTCATTATAATCAACCAATTTACATTTCTCCGGAAATGTGAAAACATCCTCAGCTTTTTGTGCACCACCAAAAATATCGTGATTCCCAATGACAATGGAAAGCTTTTTACCATTTATATAACCATATTTTTTCAGCAGAACTTTGAACATTTCAAGATCTTCCAATGATGCA
Organism: Ignavibacteriaceae bacterium; assembly: GCA_025449775.1. GTDB lineage: Bacteria > Bacteroidota > Ignavibacteria > Ignavibacteriales > Ignavibacteriaceae > IGN2. Next base: position 3,606 of record JANWIS010000054.1, on the reverse strand, counting down.
TTATCAGTGATGTCACCGGTGATAATCAAGTGATCGGGATTTTGTTCTGATATGTACTTTAGAAGAAATTTTATTCTTTTAAAATGAGAATCGTTATAAAAACTATTGATGTGAAGGTCTGATATGTGGGCTATTAACAAATAAACCTTGAAAATTATTCAGTATTCAAAATTATTAATAACGTGTTAATAAAGTATTAAGGAATGATTATTTAATTATTAAGTAAAAATTTCTGAATCAGGTTTCAATTTCTGATTGTATAGTATTTTGAGATTTTTTGAACAATCTAAATGCAAATAAAGTTTGCATAAAATAATTTTTCGGGAAAAAAGTTTTCAGACCGTATTCATCCGGTTTTGATTCAGGAAAATATGCCGTTCCAAAAATCCAATCCCATATCGCAAGCTTTGTTGAGAAATTTCTGTTCCTTCCTTTTCCTGTGGAATGATGCCATCGGTGCATTTCAGGACCATTAAATATCTTTTGAAGCTTGCCAGTATGCATATCTAAGTTCGAATGAATATACATTCCCCAAACTGCACTGATCACACCTTTATAAGCTACAACTTCAGGTGGGGAACCAAGCAAAACAATCGGAAGAAATTCTATAGTTTGATTTATTAAAATTTCAATTGCGTGTGAACGCGAACCTGAAAGCCAGTCAACTTTTTTCGGTGAATGATGTGCTTCGTGAATTCTCCATAAATATTTATTATTATGCTGCAAGCGATGCATCCAGTAAATGTAAAGATCGTGAGTTATTAAGAAGAAGATTAACTGTATCCATATTGGGATATTTCTGAATAATTGAAGCCTGGAAAGCCCTGTTGAGGAATCTATTGTATTAATAAAGTATGTAAAAATGATAATGCCAAGTACATAGCTCTGAGCAATAGTATATAGAGCAAGATCATCGAAGAAACCCTCACGAAGTATTTTTTGATTTTTATTGTATGGCAAAATTCTTTCTATCACAATAAAGAAAATTGCTGAACAGGAAATTAATATCATTGAAATAAATTCTGCATCAGACATTCCTGTAAAGTAAGTATAAATCCAATTGCCAATATTTTCAAAAAAATTAATCATGAAAATATTCCTGATTCTATTTTACTCTTCTAAGTTTCTGCATAATTCCTATTTCACTTTTATAAACACGTTTAATCCCATCTCCCAGCGAGACTTCAATATCACGTATATTTCTTACAAGCCGGTTGAATCCATTTATCTCAACAGATGCAGCCTGATCGCTTCCCCACATTGCACGATCGAGTGTGATATGTCTTTCAACAAAATTAGCACCGAGTGCAACTGCTGCCCAGGTTGGAGCCAAACCGGTTTCATGTCCGGAATATCCAACAGGGATGAACTGATATTTTTTTCTCAATGTTGAAATCATATTAAGATTAAGTTCCTCATTTGGGCAAGGATAAGAAGAAGTTGAATGGGCTGTAAGAATATTTTTACTTTCAAAAACTTCAACAGCTTTTTGAATCTCCTCCATAGTTGACATACCGGTTGAGATAATTACAGGTTTGTTGAGCATTTTGTGTTTCATCAGAAGATTAATATCTGTTAAAGAAGCTGATGAAGTTTTGAAAATGGGAACATCAAATTGATTAATAAAATCAACGGCTTCTTCATCCCAGCAGGAAGCAAACCAAACTATTTTATTTTCACTGCAGTATTTATCTATCAGCTGATACTCTTCTCTACTAAATTCAACTTTGTACCTGTAATCGATATAATTCATTCTTCCCCACGGAGTATCACGTTCGACATACCACTGATCTTTTGGAACACAGATCTCAGGAGTTCTCTTTTGGAACTTGACTGCGTCAACACCAGCAGCTTTTGCACCCTCAATTAGCTTTTTTGCAATCTCAAGAGAACCATTATGGTTAATACCGATTTCTGCAATAATAAAAACAGAATGACCGTCACCAATCATCCTGTTTCCAACTTTTATTTCTCTTACAGCATCCATAATTCTTGTGAGAATTTATTTACTCTTTTTGGAATCGGACTGAAATGCCAAAATTAATTCAGCCAATTCTCTGAAAGCTCCATTGCCGCTTCTGTTATCACAAATGTAATCTGCCATCTCCTTTATAAAACTCATCCCATCTGCCGGAGTTACTTTTAAGCCAATCAGTTTCATAAGTTCAACGTCATTCGAATCATCTCCGATGAAAGCTATGTTCTCAGGTTTAACATTATTTTTCTTCATTATCTCCGGAAGAATTTCTGCTTTTTTATCAACACCGAGATAATATTCTTTTATTTTTAATTTCACAGCTCTTGATCTAACTGATCCTGATTCTTCTCCAGTGATTATTATAGTTTCTATCCCAGCATATTTACGCAAACGTTCAACTCCCATTCCATCTCTGATAGAAAACCTTTTAAACTCTTCACCTTTTGTGGAATAATAAACTCCTGTATCGGTAAGAACACCATCGTTATCAGTAAGAACAATTTTTATCTTCTGCAATTTGTCTTTAAGGTGTAAATTATTTTTTTTAAGACGATTATCAATTACCATGCAGTCCAACCTCCATCAACAACAAGATTTGCACCCGTCATATAACCTGATGCATCGCTTGCAAGAAATACAAGTGCACCTTTGTAATCATCCGGATGTGCCATCCGTCCAAGCGGAGTTCTGGCAGAATAATTCTTAATAAAAAATTCGTCCTGTTTATCTTTAACTCCACCAGGTGAAAGTGTATTGACTCTTACACCTTTATTTCCCCAATATGCGGCAAGAAACTTTGTAAATGAAATCACGGCTCCTTTTGTAACTGGATAGGCAGCTGATTTGTAAAAAATCTGTTTACCATTTTCGTCTTTATATATTGATTGATCAGGTGCCACGATTCCGTAAGTCGATGCAATATTAATTATGCTTCCGCTTTGTTGCTTAGCCATTATGCTACCGATTACTTGTGAGCAAATAAACATTCCTGTTACATTCACATCGAGTGACTGTTTGAACAATTCTAAAGGATAATTTTCAAATTTAGATTCCTCGAGTGCAGAGATCGGATCTTCAAACTTATCATTTATTGCAGCATTGTTTACAAGGATATCAACCTTTCGATATTTTTTTAAAACTTCTTCTTTTAATTTTAGGACAGAAGCTTTGCTTGTTATATCAACATAAAAACCTGATGGAGAATTTGGAAGGGAATAAGCAAATTTTTTACAGTCAGATTCATTCAGATCGCAAACGACGACGTTTGCACCAGCTTCAGCCAATGCAATGCAGTGTTGTTTTCCGATTAAACCAACTGCACCTGTAACAATTGCAACTTTTCCATCGAGTGAGAATAATTGTGATATTTTTTTTTCTTCAGGCATTTATTTCATTTTTGGTTTTGTGTTGAAGTTGCTGATTTTTCTGAATACCGGTTCAACAGGTTCACCTTTTAAATAACCACGAACATTTTTCTCGTCAACAGCTTTCTTAAGTATTGGAAGAACATCTCTGTATGCTTTAAGAGCGTATTCAATATCACTATCAGTATGAGAGAAACTCATGTTATGAAATCCTCCCCATAAAATTCCACGCTTAATCATTTCCTGCTGAACTAGTGATTTCAT
>JANWIS010000053.1 GCA_025449775.1 Ignavibacteriaceae bacterium | reverse complement strand
CATTGCTTGATGAGTTGATCTTGCTTGAAATATATCCGGCACGTGAAAAACCAATTCCCGGAGTGGATGCGAGATTAATTTTGGATAAGGTCAAGCTTTCAAAAAAAATAATATGTGCAAAAAACGAACTATTAAATCATTTAGAAGTCAGTAATGCAGAAGTATTTATCACCCTGGGGGCCGGAGACATTGATCAATTAGTAATGCCTGTTAAAGAACTACTCTTAAAAAAAATCATAAATCATGAGGATTAAGAAATTTAAACAACAAAAAATAAATTGGAAACGATTGGGTTTTGTTTTCGGATGGATTATATGCCTTTCAACATTGATTGCGACACTGGGATTTGTAGGAAAAGAAAAAAGTAATATCAAATGTAAAAGTCTGGCTGTTCATATCAGTGATGAAAACGGTAATGAATTTATAACAAAAACTGATGTATTGGATTTGCTTAGTAGCAAAGGAAAACAACCGATAGGGAAAAGGTTGAATGATATTAACATTGGCATGTTGGAAAAACTGATTAACAGCAATCCTTTTGTAGCAAATGCCGAAGTATTTTCAACCATTGATGGAGAGGTCAATATTGATATTAGTCAGCGTGTTCCGATTATCATGATTATTAATAATAATGATGAACATTTCTATATTGATGATCAGGGTGAATTCATGCCGGTTTCACAAAATTATACCGCTCATGTAATTGTTGCAAACGGAAATATTTTTAACGGATATGCGGAAAAAAGAATTCCTAAATGTAATTCGGAAACAGTTGATTCGATTTCCCAAATACAAATAATCAGTCAGCTCTATGACCTTGCATGTTTTATCAACAAGGATCCATTCTGGAATGCGCAGATTGAACAGATATATGTTAATGAACAATCAGAAATAGAGCTAATAACACGAATAGGCAACCATCGAATCATATTAGGAAATGCATCACAGTTGGATGAAAAATTTAAGAGACTTATGATTTTTTACAAACAAGGGTTGAATATAACAGGATGGAATAATTACAGTGTGATAAATTTAAAATATAAAAATCAAGTAGTGTGCACAAAAAATATAACGAATATCAGCAAAAACGAATTCAAACAAAATTAATTCATGAAGCATCACGGATGGAAAATTCAGAAATTATAGTAGGATTAGATATTGGAACTACAAAAATCTGCGCTATAGTCGGCAGAAAAAATGAATTTGGAAAAATTGAAATCCTTGGTGTGGGAAAAGCTGAATCTATTGGTGTGATGCGCGGAATGGTTGCCAACATCGAAAAAACCGTTGCGTCAATTAAGGAAGCAGTTGCGGAAGCTGAATCAAAGTCAGATGTTGAAATAAATGATGTTTATGTCGGAATTGCAGGGCAACACATTAAAAGCCTTCAGCATCGTGGAATGATCACCCGCGGAAAAATAGATGATGAGATCAGCCAGAAGGATATTGATCTGATTATTGATGACATGTACAAACTTGCAATGCCTCCCGGTGAAGAAATAATTCATGTGATTCCACAGGAATTTATTGTTGATAATGAACAAGGAATTAAAGAACCTATTGGTATGTCAGGCATCCGGCTCGAAGCAAATTGCCACATCATCACGGGTTTGATTACTGCTGCACATAACATTGAAAAATGTGTTACTAAAGCCGGATTAAAACCAGTTGATCTCATTCTTGAACCATTGGCTTCAGCGGAGGCGGTGCTTACTGAAGAGGAAAAAGAAGCAGGAGTTGTCTTGGTTGATATTGGAGGCGGCACAACTGATATAGCAATTTTTCAGGATGGAATCATTCGCCATACGGCCGTTATACCATTTGGCGGAAATGTAATTACTGATGATATAAAAGAAGGCTGTACTATTATTCGTAACCAAGCGGAATTGTTAAAAATAAAATTCGGCTCTGCACTTGCAAAACAAATGAAAGAGAATGAAATTGTTTCTATTCCTGGATTGCGGGGACGAGAACCAAAAGAAATCTCTGTAAAGAATCTTGCAAATATTATTCAGGCAAGAATGGAAGAAATTATTGAAAATGTTTATTATGAAATAAAAAGCTCCGGATTTGAAAAAAAACTGATTGCAGGAATAGTAGTAACAGGTGGAGGTGCACAATTAAAACATATTACACAGTTAATTGAATACATCACAGGAATGGATACCCGAATTGGATATCCAAATGAACATCTTGCAAAAGGAGTTGATGAAGTTAAAAGCCCTATGTATGCAACTGGTGTTGGACTTGTAATTAAAGGCCACCAAGATTTTGAAAAAAGAAAAACAAAAACAAAAGATGAAGTAATTATTGAGCCGGTTAAACATAAAGGAAACTGGTTCAATTTAATTTTTCAGAAAGTAAAAGACGGATTAAGTGAAGATGGTGAAGACAATGAATTATAAAAAATAAATCTATTCTATAATAATCAAAAAACCTAAAACAATGATGCAATTTGAAATTCCTAAAGAAAGACCTTCAATCATAAAAGTAATTGGAATTGGTGGTGGTGGCAGCAATGCCGTAAATCACATGTTTCACAATGTAATCCGGGGAGTAGAATTTCTCGTGTGTAATACCGACCACCAGGCACTCGAAATAAGCCCGGTGCCCAATAAAATACAATTAGGACCTAGCCTCACGGAGGGGCGTGGAGCTGGTTCGCTTCCTGAAGTAGGAAAAAATGCTGCCATTGAAAATCTTGATGACATTCGGAAAGCATTAAGCGGACATACTAAAATGGTTTTCATCACAGCAGGTATGGGTGGTGGTACCGGTACTGGTGCTGCACCTATTATAGCTGGTGTTGCAAGGGAAATGGGAATTCTTACAGTTGCAATTGTTACTATGCCGTTCAGCTTCGAGGGAAAGAAAAGGAAGCAGCAAGCTGAATCTGGAATTGAAGAGTTGAAAAAGAATGTGGACACGTTGTTAGTTATATGTAATGATAAGCTTCGCGAAATTCATGGTAACTTGAAATTAGCTGAAGCATTCAGTTATGCTGATAACGTTTTAGCAACAGCGGCCAAAAGCATAGCTGAAATTATTTCTGTGACGCTTCATATCAACGTAGATTTCGCGGATGTGCAAACAGTGATGAAAGAAAGCGGTGTTGCTATCATGGGTTCAGCAACTGCATCAGGTGAAAACAGGGCATTGCGTGCAGTTGAATCTGCGCTGGATTCTCCTTTATTAAACGATAACAATATTGAAGGCGCACGTTATATTTTGCTCAACATCACTTCGGGAAGCGAAGAAGTGACAATGGATGAAATGGGTGAAATTACTGACTTCATTCAACAGCAGGCAGGCCAGTCAGCAGAGGTAATTATGGGGGTTGGTACAGATTCAAAACTTGAAAAGGATATTTGCGTAACAATTATAGCTACGGGATTCAAAACAAAAAACAAGATCGAAGCAGAGAAACCGATAGAGAAAAAAGTTTACAAATTAACCGACTATATGGTTCCTGAAAAAGAGGTGAAACAGGAAATTAAGGAGGAAGAAATAAAAATTGTTCAAACGAATGAACCGTTTATCATCAATTGCGAAATTGAGGAAGAAAAAATTATTGAAGAAGATAAAGTTTATCTAGAAGAAATTCCAGAACCGGTTTTAATTTCTCCTTTGCCGGTTGAAGATGAAATTGAAGAAGAGATTCTTCCTGTTGATTTTGAAGGGGAAACTCATCCAAATGAAATTGTTTTCAAATTCGATCTCAATACTTCAATGAAAATTGAAGAACCAATAAAACAAGAAAATTATGAGACAGCAATAAACGAAACTGTTCCGACTGTTGCTGAAAATGTTTCAATGCCGGTATTTGAAATTTCAAAACAAGAGGAAAAAGTATCGTTAACGGAAACCAATTCAATTTTTGATTTAGGTTCATCGATGCCAGTTATGAAAACCCCAAAGGCGGAAGAAGAAAAAATTATAGAAAAAACAGAAGAGCCCAAAGAGGAAGTTGTAATGAAAATACCATTTATTCCGGTAAGCGCTGAGAAAAACAATACAGAAGAAAAACTTCCCGCAAAAGAAACAGCATTGCCTGTTGAAGATCCGCACGAGGAATTGTTCAGAAGATCGAGAGAACGTATCATGAAGTTAAAAGAAATGAATTACCGTTTAAATACTCCTCATGGTTTAGCTGATCTTGAAAAGGAGCCGGCCTATAAGAGAAGAAATATTAAATTGGATGATGTTCCGACAGCAGCAGAGACAAAAATTTCAAAATATTCTCTTTCAGAAGATCAGGATAAAAAAGTAGAGATTAAACCGAATAATTATTTGCATGACAGGGTTGACTAAATTTTTTTGATTGTTAAAAAAATTAATTTAACTGAAATTTATCTAGAAATGTCATTAGAATCGCAAATACAATCTGAAATTAAGATTGCAATGCTTGCAAAAGATGAACCAGGTTTAAGAGCATTAAGGGCAATTAAATCAGCAATCCTTCTTGCAAAAACAAGCGGAGCAGGAGGAGAACTTTCTGCTGATGGTGAATTGAAATTTTTACAGAAACTGGTAAAGCAACGTAAAGAATCAATTGAAATTTATGAGAAGCAGGGGCGGGATGATCTTGCAATAAGTGAAAAGGCAGAAGTTGCAGTTATTGGAAAATTTCTTCCCGAACAAATGAATGAAAATGATGTAAGGGCAGAAGTTAAAAAGATTATTGAAACAACAGGAGCTAAATCAGCTGCTGAAATGGGAAAAGTAATGGGTGTTGCATCAAAACAACTTGCCGGAAAGGCAGATAACAAACTTGTTGCTGCTATTGTTAAGGAATTATTGCAATAATAATTTCAAATAGTTCGAGTAACTATTTTTTAGTTTTACTCTTTTCAGTATTCTCCAAAAATTTTCCTTAACTCATCTGAAATCTCACCTAAGGTTACATAGCCTTCAGCGGCATTTAAAATATGAGGCATAAGATTTCTGCCATCCTTTGCAGCCTGCTGAAGATTATTCAATAGCACTTCAACATTTTTATTATCCCTTTCAGCCTTTATCTTATTTATTTTTTCAATTTGTAAAAGACGAATTGAATCAGTAACTGTTAAGAGATTTATTAATGGAATTTCATCAACAACAAATTTATTTTGACCGACAATAATTTTTTCACCTGTTTCAATTGCACGTTGATACTCATAACCTGAGTTGGCAATTTCCTGTTGTATGTAACCTGCTTCAATTGCATTTACAGCACCGCCCATTTCATCAATTGTCTGAATGTATTTCCATGCTGCAGCTTCTACTTCATCTGTTAATTGTTCAACAAAATAAGAACCTCCGAGCGGAT